>NZ_JAWLDS010000005.1:0-80407 GCF_041686535.1 Aquicoccus sp.
CTCCGCCACTTGCCCTCTCGAAAGCGTTCTCCTGGTCGGGTTATGCGTGGGATGTCTGGTTGAAAGGCGAGATGGAAAGCAGATTGGCGGTCAGTTTTCGATAAAGATCAACATCCGGTTCCGTGCTGAAGTCGCGGCGCAATCATTTGGCGCGCAAACGACCAATCCACCGCGGGTAATCGCCCTTTTCAGCACATTGCCCGAAATGCCTGCTCACCATTGCCAAATGTGATGCAGTTCTCATTGCCCCGGCATGGTCTCTCGGCTCACCGCACCATCGAGTCCCGTGGTGCCGTAGAGCCACGCAATCTCGTCATACCATTCCTCGGGTCCGCGCGCCCGCATTACCGCGTTGCGCAATTCCGCATGGGCGCCAGCGGGATGATAGACATGGTTGCCAAGCTCCCGGCTTTGAAGCTGGATTCGGGCGGTACGCAGCCGACGCTTGGCCTGGTAATCCTGCAATACGGCCCCGATATCATCGAACCGGCCCTCAACCTGCGCGGCAAGACATACGGCATCCTCCATCGCCATGCAGGCGCCTTGCGCCATGTATTGCAATTGCGGATGCGCCGCGTCGCCCAACAGGGCCACCCGCCCGTCGACCCAGTTCAACGCCGGATCGCGGTCGCACAGCACCCAAAGCCGCCAGTCCTTGCCCTTGTCGATGATCTGGCGGGCAACGGGCGCAACATGCTCGAATCCCTTGCGCACCTCGTCATGGCCGACCGGTTTGCCTGCAACCGGCTCGGCCGCGTCGTTGTGATAGGTCACGACAAGGTTGAAGAGCTTCCACCCCGAAAGCGGGTAATGCACGATATGGCATTTCGGCCCGGCCCAGAGCGTCGCCGCGTTCCAGCGCAGATCCTCGGGCATGTCCCCGGTCGGGATGACCGAACGATAGGTCGTATGCCCGCTGACCCGCGGCGCGCCATCGCCGATCACCCGTTTCCGGATATTCGACCAAAGCCCATCCGCCCCGATCAGCGCGCGCCCCTTGACCCGCTCGCCATCGACAAGGATCGCGGTCACGCTGCCTGCGTCCTGGTCGTAGTCGATCACCTCGGCCCCACTGCGCAACTCCACCAGGTCATGCGCACGGGCGGCCCGCAGGAACACACCATAGAGATCGCCACGGTGAACGACCGCGTAAGGGTTGCCAAACCGCTTTCGGAACGCGTCACCCAGCGGAATGCGTGTGATCTCGTGCCCGCTCATCGCGTCCATGAGGCGCAGATTGTCGATATAGACCGCCATATCGCGGGCCGCATCACCCACGCCAAGGTAATCAAAGGCGTGGAACGCGTTGGGGCCAAGTTGAATGCCCGCCCCGATTTCGCCAAGTTCCGGCGATTTCTCCAGAACGACCGACCGGACTCCCTTCTGGGCCAGACCGCTGGCGGTGGCCATGCCGCCGATCCCGCCCCCCGCGATCAGGATTCTGTCTTGCGTCATGATACATCCCCCTCGCCCCGGGCCCGGTTCGGGTTGTCCGGTGAAACCTGCTGCCTCTTGCTTTCCGGCCTTATTCCGGGTCAGTCAGCGACAATCCGATCGGGTCAAGCCCGTCTATCCCGCCCGTGATCCGGTCACCGGCGACCACGGCGCCCACACCGGCCGGCGTGCCCGTCATGATCACGTCACCGGGTGCAAGGTGATAGAAACGCGAGAGGTGTTCCACAACTTCCTCGCAACTCCAGACCAGTTCGGCCAGCGTCGCGTCCTGTTTGATCTCGCCATTCACTTCCAGATGAATACGCTGATCCGCCACCTTGCCGAAATCCTCGGCCCGGGTCATTGGCGCCAGCACGGCCGAGCCTTCGACATCCTTGCCCAGGTCCCAGGGCCGGCGTTTGTCCTTGCCGTCCTGTTGCCGGTCACGTCGCGTCATGTCGAGCGCACAGCCATAGGCATAGATTGCCGCAGTCGCTTCGTTGCGTGTCGCGCGAAAGACCGGCTTGCCGATCGCAATGGCCAATTCCATCTCGTAATGGAAATTCTCGGTGCCCGGCGGATAGGGCTGCACCGCGCCCGAGTGCGCCGCGTGCGCCACCGACTTGGTGAAATACCACGGCGATTCGCGGTCGACCTCGGCCCCCATCTCGGCGGCATGGGCGGCATAGTTGCGTCCCACGCAAAAGATGCGCCGCACCGGGTATTCCGCGCTTTCACCCTTCACGGGAATGGAAAACACCTCGGGGGCGTCGAACAGATAGTCGGTCATCGGCTGCGTTCCTCGTAATATCCCAGCTTGTCCTGGAGCGGTCGGTCATGAACGCGCACGAGAAAGGATTCCTCGTCCGCATCGTGGGTGATTTCGGCAAAGACCGGCACACTGAACGTGTCTTTCGGCCCCCACTCGAAAGTCTCACCGTTGATCCGCGTCTTGCCACGGCCCTTGATGACGTGAAAGGCCGCCGAAGAGGATCGCAATGGCGGCTCGTGTTTCGACCCCGCCGGGAGCATCATGGCCGTAAACCCCATGGTTGGGAGGATGTCTGCACCGGTCTCGGGATTCACATAATCAAGCTCCGCGATCTCGTCCCCGCCATAAGCCGCCAACTCGCGCAGCGCCCCCTCGGTGCGCGTCCAAGGGTAGCGCATCATCGGATAGCGCCGTACCCCTGCCCCGGGTTTCCGTGTCGGCGCGAGCCCGGCCGAAAGATATTCCACCTGGCTGGCATCCGGGCGGTTGCGTTGGGCCTGCAACGGTCCCTCCTTGGCGTAAGAGCCTTCAAGATAGTAGAAGAGCGGAAGATCAAGCGCATCGAGCCAGACAACCGGCTCTTCGCCCTCATGCCCATGATCATGCCATTCTCCGCCGGGAGTGAGCACGAGATCGCCTTCCTCCATGGGAAGTTTCTCGCCATCAACGACAGTAAAGCCACCTTTGCCCTCGACGATGATCCGCACTGCCGAAGGAGTGTGCACATGTGCTGGCGCGGTTTCCCCCGGCAGAAGCAGCTGAAGCCCCAGATAGATCGAGGCCGTGGCCTGCATCGCCCCCACGCCGCGCCCGGGATCGGAGAGAACGAGAACCCGGCGTTCGGCCTTTTCCACCGGGGTCAATTCGCCCGCACGGATGAGAAGCGGGCGGATCTTCTCGTAATTCCAATACCCGGCCGCGGTCTGCGGCTTGGGCGCACCGTGCGGCAACACGTTGCGCATCATCGGCCACAGGGGCGCGACCCCGGCCTTTTGCATATCCGCGCGGTAATCCTCGGGCAGATCTTCCAGCGTTCCCAGTTGCGGCGACATGGCGGTTCCTCCTCACCCTGATTTTTAGTATGCATACATACTACAATCCCATTCGTCAAATTTGCATGTATGCTTATCAAAGGCTAATCTTCCAGCAATGTAATCGGAGTTGGGCGTGAACGAAATCCATAGCATGGCCGGGCACTTGATCCGCCGTCTGAACCAGATATCAATGGCGGTCTTTTCCGAACGGATGAGCGAGATCGGGGTCGAGTTGACGCCGGTGCAGTATGCGGCGTTGTCGTCGATTCGCGATGTTCCGGGGATTGACCAGGCAACGCTGGCCGGGGCGATTGCCTATGACAAGGCCACAATAGGTGGTGTCGTGGACCGGTTGACGGGCAAGGGATTGATCCTTCGCAGCCAATCGTCGCGTGATCGCCGCGCGCGGGCGCTGACGATCACGGCCGAGGGAGAGGCCGTCTTTCAAAGGGTGACCCCGCATGTCCGCGCGCTTCAGAACGACATTCTTTCGGGGCTGGACGAGGACGAAAAAGCCAGTTTTCTCAGGCTTTTACGCAAGACAACCGAGGCCGGCAACGCGCGCAGCCGGGCCCCCTTGAGGCGACAGGATGCGGGCGAGGCCGCAGGTTAACCGGATTTTTCGCACACCGACCCTGGGGGGTGATCTCCGGCTGCGCCCCGGCTGACACGCGTGCACCGCCGCACTGCGGCATTTGTTAACGAACCATTCAGTTAACCCGCCGCACGCTCAGCCGATCACCGTTTTCACCGCACGCGACAGCCGGGTCACCACCTCGTCCACCTGTGCGTCGTCCATGATGAAGGGCGGTGCCAGCAACACGTGATCGCCCTGTCGCCCGTCGATCGTGCCCGACATCGGGTAGCAGATCAGCCCCTCGGCCATGGCCGCCGCCTTGAGCTGCCCGGCGACGCTGCGCGACGGATCGAACGGCGCCCTGGTGGCGCGCTCCTCGACGAACTCGACCCCGAGGAAAAGCCCCCGCCCCCGGATGTCACCGACATGCGGGTGCTGGCCGAATTCGGCATCGAGCGCGGCGCGCAGTTTCGCGCCCTTGTCGCGCACATTGGCGATGAGATCGCGCTCGTCGAACGCCTTGAGCACCGCAACACCCGCCGCCGCCGCCGTGGCGTGCCCCAGATAGGTATGCCCGTGCTGGAAGAAGCCCGAACCATCGCGGATTGCGTCATAGATCCGGTCCTGGCACATCATCGCGCCGATCGGCTGATAGCCCGCGCCCAGCCCCTTGGCGATGGTGACGATGTCGGGGGCGATCCCCTCCTGCTCGCAGGCAAAGAGGGTGCCGGTGCGCCCCATCCCGCACATCACCTCGTCGAGGATCAGCAAGACGCCATGCCGATCGCAGATCTCGCGCACGCGCCTGAAATAGCCCGGCGGCGGGGTGAGCGCCCCGGCGGTGGCCCCGCCCACGGTTTCGGCTATGAAGCACATCACGTTTTCCGGGCCCAGCGCCTCGATCCGCGCTTCGAGCTCGGCGGCAAGGCGCGCGCCGTAATCCTCGGGGCTCTCGCCGGTCGCGCGGTCACGGTAATCATAGCAGGGAGAGACCAGATGCGTGTCGATCAGCAGCGGCGCAAACGGCGCGCGGCGCCATTCGTTGCCCCCCGCCGCCAGCGCGCCAAGCGTGTTGCCGTGATAGCTTTGCCGCCGGGCGATGATGTGGCGCCGGTCCGGCTCGCCCTTCTCGACGAAATATTGCCGGGCGAGCTTCAGCGCCGCCTCGACCGCCTCGGAGCCGCCCGATACGAAATATACGCGGTTCAGCCCCTCGGGCGCGCGGGCGGCCAGCATGTCGGCCAGTTCCTCGGCCGGGTCGGAGGTGAAGAACCCGGTGTGGGCAAAGGCCAGTTGATCGATCTGGGTCTTGACCGCCGCGCGCACCCCCGCATCGGAATGGCCGAGACAGGAGACCGCGGCACCGCAGGAGCCATCGAAATAGCGCTTGCCGTCGCTGTCGATGAGGTAACAGCCATCACCCGCCACGGCGCGGGGCAACGTGGCGCGGGCATGACGCGGAAAGACGTGTGACATGGGGGTTGGTCCTTTTCTTTTACCCTGTCGGGTTTCACTCAATCGAATTCACTCCGTCCGTGCTGCTTGCAGCCCGGGCAGCACCCACCCCGGGTCGGGCGCTGCCCTTTCGTTGGGCGTCGGCCGAATCCCATTCAAGCGCAACATGCCCTAGCGGATCACCGTCACCGATTGGCGCGCGTGGCGCACCACCCGCGCGGCGTTGGGGCCGAGAAGGTAATCTTTCATCTCGGGCCGGTGCGAGGCCATCACGATCATGTCCACGCCAAGGTGATCGGCGACGCCGGTGATTTCCTTGTAGATCGTGCCATGGCGCACATGCGGGACGGGCGCGACCTCGTGGGGGAAATGTTCGGCTATGAAGGTATCGAGCGCGGCCTCGGTTTCCTTGATCGCGGTCTCGGAATAGTCCTTGGGGAAATAGGAGCCGACGATTGCCATGCCGTAATCGGGAATCACGGTCAGCACATGCAACTCCGCCCCCAGCGTCCGCGACAGCATCACCGCGTGTTCGATGGACGCGTCCCACCCTTCCTGATGGGCCAGATCAATGGCCAGAAGAACCTTTTTCATCGCAACGCTCCTTTCACGCCATGGCGGCGGCGCCCTGGCGCGCGCGGCCCGTCTGCAACCAGATGATCAATCCCAGCAGAAGCAGCGCCGGGATGTAGAACACCTCCTTGGGCATCCGGTCGGCCTCTTCCTCGACGGTGATGACCTCCCAGTCGAAGTCGATGCCCTGCTCTTGCAGGTCACCGCCGAAATCGAGGTTATCGACATAGACACGGCCGTCTTCCTCGGTCCGGAAGGCAATGCCGGCATTGGTTTGCAGGCGTGCCGCGCCGTCCCCGTCGGATCGAGACCCCAGATCGAGTGCAACCGTCGTCGCCTTGATCTGCCCGGTGGAGAAATCCTCGCCCTCGAGTCGCACCCGAAGCTGTGCGTCATCCGGCGCCTCGTCGGCCATCTCGACCAGCCGGGCAGGTTCGACATGCACGTAAGGGTCTTCGACCATGTCGAGCCAGAAACCCGGCCGGAACAGCGTGAAGGCGATGAGCAGGAGCGCCACGCTTTCCCAGATTCGCGACCGGGTGATGAACCATCGCTGTGTCGCCGCCGCGAAGAGCAGCATCGCGATGAGTGCGACGATGAAGACGAAGACCGCCTTCAGCGGACCGACATCAATGAGCAGAAGCTCGGTGTTGAAGATGAAGAGAAACGGCAGGATCGCGGTGCGGATATCATAGGAAAAGCCGATGACACCGGTGCGGATCGGATCACCCTTTGAAATCGCCGCCGCGGCAAAGGCGGCAAGGCCCACGGGCGGCGTGTCGTCGGCGATGATGCCGAAGTAGAAGACGAACATGTGCACCGCGATGAGCGGCACGATCAGGCCCGATTGCGCCCCCACCGTCACGATCACCGGCGCCATCAGCGAGGTGATCACGATATAGGTGGCCGTCGTGGGCAGGCCCATCCCCAGCACGAGGCTGAACAGCGCCACGAAGATCAGCATCAAGAGCAGGTTGCCGCCCGAGATCACCTCGATGAATTCGCCGATCACCTGGTGCGCGCCGGTCAGGCTCACCGTGCCGACGATGATGCCCGCGGTGCCGGTGGCCACGGCGATGCCGATCATGTTGCGCGAGCCCGCGATCATGCCGTCGATGAACTCGCCCCAGCCGCGCGACCAGTGGGTGGGCGTGCCATCGCGGAACATCGCCTTGAGCGGGTGCTGGGTCAGCATGATGAAGATCATCGCGAGCGTCGCCCAGAAGGCCGCGAGCCCCGGCGAGAGCCGTTCGATCATCAGGTTCCAGATCAGCACGATCACCGGCAGGGCGAAATAGGCACCGGTGCGCGCGACCGGGCCCGCTTCGGGCAGTTCGATGAAGGGGGCGTTGGGGTCATCGACCTCGAGATCGGGGGTTTGCGCGGCCCAGCGCACAAGCCCGAGATAAGCCACCAGGAAAAGCGCCGCCATGCCCGGCAGGGACCACGCGCCCAACAGCGGCTTGAGCCAGCCGAGACCGTAATAGATGATCAGGCAGAGCGCGCAGAACACGGCGACCCCAAGCATGAATCTGGCCAGCCTCTGCGCGAGGCTGCGCGCCGGTCCGCTGCGCGGCAGCCCTTCGAGACCCATTTTCGCGGCTTCGAGATGCACGATATAGACCAGCGCGATGTAGGAGATCACGGCCGGGAGAAAGGCGTGCTTGACCACTTCGAGATAGGAAATGCCGACATATTCGACCATCAGGAAGGCCGCGGCACCCATCACCGGCGGGGTGAGCTGCCCGTTGGTCGAGGAGGCCACCTCGACCGCGCCGGCCTTCTCCGCCGGGAAGCCCACGCGCTTCATCAGCGGGATGGTGAACGTGCCGGTGGTCACGGTGTTGGCAATGGATGACCCCGAGATAAGCCCGGTCGCCGCCGAGGCCACGACGGACGCCTTGGCCGGACCGCCCTTGAGATGGCCCATGAGGGCGAAGGCCAGCTTGATGAAGTAGTTGCCCGCCCCCGCCTTGTCCAGCAGCGAGCCGAACAGCACGAACAGGAACACCATCGAGGCCGAAACGCCAAGCGCGATGCCGAAGACACCCTCGCTCTGCATCCAGAAATGGCCCATCGCCTTTGCAAAGGATGCGCCCTTCCATTGCATCGCGTCGGGAAAGAAACCGGAGTCTCCGAAAAAAACGTATAGCACGAAAATGCCGGCCACGATCACCATAGGCAGGCCCAGCGCACGATAGGTCGCCAGCAGAACCGCCGAGAGGCCGATGGCCGAGGCCACGACGTCACCCCGCGTCCAGAGCCCCGGGCGACCGGAAATCGCGTCCTGGTTCCACAGAAGATAGAGCGTGGCATAAAGTCCCGCCGCGAGCAGCAACCAGTCATACCAGGGGAGGCGGTCGCGCGGCGCGCTGCGAAACATCGGGTAGGCCAGCGTCGCCAGCGTCAACCCGAACGCAAGGTGCAGCACGCGCTGCACGTCCGACGTGATGTAGATCCAGTTCTGCCCGGTCCATCCGGCCACCAGCGCCGGCAGCGGCGAAGCGTTGAGCACCTGCCCGAAGGCCCAGATCAGCGCCACGGCGGCGATCAGCCTGCCCTGCCAGCCGGTCGGGTTGCGCGCGCCCACGTCGAGATCGGCGACAAGGGCCGCCGCGTCGGTCACACCACCCGGGCCGTTTTGGTTCTCTTTGGCCATTCCTTTACCCCCTGTCCCGGTCAATTTCCGGTCGCTCGGACAACCCGGGCGTTTTGCGCGCCCCTTGTTGGCATGGTTGCCGAACCAAAAGGCGCGGGGGCCGAAACCCCCGCGCCCGCGCCCTCATCATTCCATGAGGCCGAGTTCCTTGTACGCCTTGACCGCACCGGGATGCAGCGGGGCCGACAGGCTGTCGCTGATCATTTCCTCGGCTTCGAGGTTGGCAAAGGCCGGGTGCAGCTTGCGGAAATCATCGAGATTGCCCAGCACCGCCTTGGCCACCTGGTAGACCGCTTCGTCCGAAACCTCGGCCGAGGTCACGAAGGTCGCGCCGACGCCAAAGGTGGTGACGTCATCGGGGTTGCCCGGATACATGCCGCCGGGGATGGTTGCGACACGGTAATAGGGGTTGTCCTCGACCAGCTTGTCGATCTCGGGCGCCTCGGCCGAGACCAGTTTCGCGTCGCATTTTGCCACGGTCTCCTCGGTCAGCGCCGAAGGGTGCCCCACCAGCCAGAAATAGCCGTCGATCTGGTCGTCGCACAGCGCATCGCTGGTTTCGGCCGATTTCATCTGCGCGGCCAGCGAAAGGTCGTCACGGCTCCAGCCCATGGCTTCCTCGATCACTTCCCATGTGCCAAGCGTGCCCGACCCCGGGTTGCCGATATTGAAGCGCGTGCCGGGAATGTCGGTGATGTTCACGATGCCGCTGTCGGCGCGGGCGAGGATCGTCACCGGCTCGGGGTGAAGGGAAAAGACCGCGCGCAGATCCTCGAACGGGCCATCGTCCTCGAAACTCGAGGTCCCGTTATAGGCGTGATACTGCCAGTCGGACTGTGCCACGCCGAATTCCAGGTCGCCCGAGCGGATCGTGTTGATATTGTAGATCGATCCACCCGTCGACTCGACCGAACAGCGGATGCCGTGGTCCTGCCGATCCCTGTTGACGAGGCGGCAGATGGCGCCACCCGCGGGATAGTAGACACCGGTGATACCGCCGGTGCCGATCGAGACGAATTCCTGGTCCTGCGCTTGTACATGGCCGGTGGCCACCAGCGTTGCGGCGGCCGCCGCGAAAAGTTTGAGTTTCATATCGGAGTGCACTCCCTTGTTGTGACGATTTACGCGAGGACGCCCACCCGACCCGAAAGACCCGGCAAGGGGCATGCCCCGCATGTTTGAGGCGAGCCGGATCACTCCGGCCCAGCCCGACCAAGACGGGGTGCGATCGCCTGCACCCGCTTGTCCAGTACGAACGAGACTAAACCCGTGAAATCGTTTTTCCAACTCTTTCCTGAACGCGGTCCGCAGGAAGATCGGTCGCGTTGATCCCGCACGCCGGTTCCGGGATCATCCGGCAATGACACACGCGGGAAACCGCGCATAGTTCAACGGCGTCCCGGAATGTTCGACTGTCATGGAAAGAAACCCTGGGCGTGACAAGAGCTCACGAGCGCGCCCCGACGATGGCTTCGGCAAGCGTCGCGCGGTTCTTCCGACGCTTGATGCATGGCTTGACCTGACGCGGCGCAAGCTGGCGAACCACCTGCTTGTGGCGCGTCTCAGGCGCCAGGAAACACGTGTTTCCGGCCCGCCGGCCGATACCGGCGGGCCGGACTGTCCTCTCGCATTCAGACCCGCGTGACAGGTTGCGGATCGTCCCGTTTCAGTGCGGTGCCACGCACCACCTGGAAATCGTCGCTCGGGGCACCGATGCGTCGGCCATGTTCGCGGATGGCATCGGGATCGGATGCCTCGTAGACGCAGAGCGAGCCCATCCGACCGTCTTCCTCGGTCACGACATAGCTGCGGATCCAGCGCAGCCGGTCCTTCATCTGTTCGCCCACATGCAGGGATGCTTGGGTGGTTTTCTCGAGTTCCGCCTGGTTGGCCCAGACGCCATGACGGCGGATAATGTAGAGATCCATTTCTTCCTCCTTTGCGTTCCTTCGATACGATCAGTCTGGAGAAGGCCCTGTCACCCCGAAAGCCGGTGATCCTGCCATATCGCGATGGCAAACAGGCCATGCGCTGTGCCGCCGCTGGAAAAATCGGCCGGTTTGCGCCACACTGCGGGCGCGCAGCGGGTGGAGGGGCATGGCGGACGACATCGACAAGCTCGAGGTTGCGATCATCCTCGTCAACGAAGGCTACGCATCGACCGCCATCGGTCCGCTGGAGGTGTTCGCATCGGCCGGCGCGATGTGGAACGAGATGCGTGGCGCGCAGCCCGAGCCGTTGTTTCGGGTCTCGACGGCGTCCATAGACGGCCGGCCGGTCGAAAGCGCCTATGGCCTTCGTATCGCGCCGGATTGCGCGCTCGCAGATCTGGGGCCTGTCGATATCGTCATGGTCTCCGCCTCTGGACCGATGCCCGCGGAATGGATGACGCGCCACGCGGGGCTCCTGCCGTGGCTGCGCAAGAGATACGACGACGGCACACTCATTGCGGGCGTATGCTCCGGCGTGGCGTTTCTGGCCGAGGCAGGGCTCCTCGACGGGCGTCGGGCCACGACGCATTGGGGCGTGGCGGAGACCTTCCGCACCCGCTACCCGCGGGTCCACTGGCGCACCGATCTTCTCATTACCGAGGATTCCGGTCTGTTCTGCAGCGGCGGGGTGAACGCCGCGTCCGACCTCGGCCTCTATCTCGTGGAGCGTTTCTGCGGCCACCGCGTCGCGGTCGAGGCGGCGCGCGCCCTGTTGCTCGACATGCCGCGACCCAGCCAGTCCGGCTACGCGATCCTGCCGCTTTCCAAGCCGCACTGCGACGCGCAGGTGCGCAAGGCGGAAGATCACCTCAGCGCGCATTTCCGCCGCGACGTGCCCACGGACGAACTCGCCGAACTCGTCGGGATGAGCCGCCGCAACCTCGTCCGCCGGTTCAAGGCCGCCACCGGCTCGCGGCCAGGTAGCTACACCCAGATGCTGCGCGTCGCGGCAGCCCGCGCATTGCTCGAGGAGGGCGCCGCCTCGATCGAACAGGTGAGCCTTTCGGTCGGCTACTGCGACGTGGGCTTCTTCCGACGCGTGTTCAAGCGGTACAGTGGAATGACCCCCGCCGCCTATCGCGATCAGTTCGGACAGCGCAGACGCTCTTGGCCGCTGCGCCGGCCGAACGGCTCGCGTCGCCCCTCGAACCCAGCTGGCCGCCCGACCGGCCAGGGATGAGGTGCGCCGCTCGCGCTTGCCGGGCCATGGCACAAGGGCAGGTCAACCGGATCCTTCGGCCACGTTCCACCTTGCCAGTGCGGTTGCGGTCCGCTTGCGCAGGGCAGCCTCGGTCTTCAACCACAGGGCCGAGCGCAGCCGCATCAGGCGCAGGTTACGCAGCAGGCCCACGCTGAAGGCGGCGACCCAGATCCACACGCCGGCCTCGACCATCGGGGCCAGCACGGGCACGCCGGAGGCGAGGCCCGAAGCCAGCAAAACGGCGGTCGCGCCCTTGATCGGGTGCAGCGCCACGACATCGGCGCAGGCCAGCGGCCTGCGCGGGAGCCGCCGCGACGGCGCCTTCACACGGACCCGCCAGGCGCGCTGGCGGCGCAGCCAGCGCAGAGGGGTGGCCCTGGCCGGTCGGCGGATCGCGGGCCAGGGCAGTTGCAGGAAGGGCACCACCGGCGCCCCCTGCCAGCGCGGGGTCTCGTGCCAGATCGCGACCGCGCCAAGCCCCTCGCAGGTCAGGGTCAGGCCCGATACATCGCCCGGCCGAGCAACCGCGCCGGAAGGCCAGGGGATCGCGGTGTGCCGCGAGAACACGACGCGATAGGGATCAAGTCTGCCGACATGAGCAGCTGCGCCGCGCGCCGTTTCCAGAAGCGGGCCGAAATAGGCGCCCTCGCGCACGAAGTTCGGATCGACCGGGCACCAGCCCGCGCCGTCCCAGGCCTCGGCCCAGGCGTGCGGGGTCTGCATCCAGGGGGCGGTGATCAGCCCGAAGACCGGGCGCGCGGGGATGCCGATGGCATGGCACAGGGCGACGAAGACGAAGGCATATTCGCCGCAATCGCCCCAGCCGCGCGCGTATGACAGGGCGGCGCCGCGGGCGTCCTTGGGATAGCGATAGCGCAGCGCGTCTGCCGTCGCATGGGCGAGCGCGGCGATGCAGGCCTTTGCCCCCTCGATACCGCTCACGCTGTCCTCGGCCAGCGCGCGCAGCGCCGCGTCGGGTGCGGTCATCGGCCCGAGCGAGCGGTCCGCGGGCCCCGGAGGCGGCAGGTCGAGGTGATCGCCCGGACGCAGCCGGCGGGTCTCGATCCGGGCCGAGATCTCGACGGCTTCGCCATGCCGGAGCCGGACCAGGCGGCGATGCCCGTGCATGTCCTCGATATGGGCGCCTTCGGGCGCGCGCAGGTCGCGGACCCGCTGGTAGCCGTCATCGCAAGGCAGCGGCAGCAGCACCTCCAGCGCCGGATCATCGGCAAAGCCCCAGGGATCGAAGCGGATCGAAAGGTCGCAGCGGAAGTTCTCGGCTCTCATGCGCCCTCCCGTCCGGTCTGCGGACCGCCCGCGGCGGCGATGGCAACAAGAAGCGGCACGACGCGATCGGCGGGAACGTCATAGCATCCGCGACGCTCGGCCCGGAGCCAGCCCGTCGCGGTAAGCTCGCGCAGGTGGTGGTGCAACTGCCCGGTGGTGCCATCGCCCAAGGTGCGCACCAGCGCCGCCGTTTCCCGCGTCCCGGCCAGCACCGCATTCAGCAACCGCAACCGCACCGGGTGGCCGAGCGCGGCCAGCGCGGGCGCGATATCACTCCAATCCGCATCAAGCAGCCCGCTCGCCGGATGACCCATCTGCCACTCGACCCGCCGACCGCCCGGAAGCGCAAGACTGCCCGCGAAGGCCACGCCGCTGCCCTCGGGCGCTTCGGTCCGCAGGCGATCGAGCACGGTCTCGCCCGTGACCGGGCGCGGCGCTTCGAGCCGCCCGACACGGGCCTCAAGGGCGGCAAGCCGCTCGACCAGATCCGTAGATGTCTCCATTGATCATCGCCCGCTGCTACGTTATTACGCTTTTACGTATTTACATCGCGGCAATACGTCAAGCCCGAAGCTGCATCCGGCAGACCTGTCATGACCGAAAGCACGAGATCGTCGGCCGTGCTGCCGTTCCCCCGGCCATACCGTGAGGGCGCGGGAAACCGGCGCTCCTGACGGTGGATATGGCGACGCGGCTTGCCGGAAGGATCACGCCCGGGCCGGCAGCGACGAGAACCGCCCGTCGCAGTATACCCTTGATCAATCGGCAGAATCAGACGACCTTGTCGACAAACGACAATCCACTTGGGGAATGTCGACTGAACGGGAGGAAGACATGAATATCGCAAAGAAAATCAAGGCACTTGCCGCCGTCTCGCTGGTTGTGCTGGCCGGCACCGCACAGGCGGAATGGGAGCCGGAGGGCAACGTATCGCTGCAGATCGGCTTTGGCGCCGGCGGCTCGACCGACACCATCGGCAGGATCGTGGCACAGACCATGAAAGAGCAAACCGGCTGGAACGTGATTGCCGAGAACAAGCCCGGCGGCGGCGGCATCGCCATGTTCACCGGCATCGCCAATCGCCCGGCCGACGGCACTGTCATCGGGCTTGGTGTGAGCATGCCGATCCTCGTCAACCTCGTGAATCGCCCCGATCAACTCAAGTTCGACCTCGACAGCTTCGACTATCTGGGCACTGCGGCACGCGCGCAGCTGGCGCTCATCGCCCGCTCGGACGCCCCCTTCGATGACGTGGCGGGGCTCGTGGAATATGCCAAGTCAAACGATGCGCCCATCGCCTTCGACGCCAAGCCGCAAGAGCTTGCCATGCGCTTTGTCATGGAGCAGTCGGGAGCCGAGTTCCAGTTCATGTCGACCAAGGGCGGCGCAGAGAATGCGAAGCTTGCGCTGGGCGGACAGGCGATCGCGGCATTCGAGGCCGGCGAACATCTTCCGTTCCTCGAAGCTGGCGATATCAAGATGCTCGCCTCGATGAACAACAGCCGGCACAACTACGCGCCCGACACGCCCACGCTGCAAGAGCAGGGCTATGACATCTATGTCGATCCGGTCTTCTTTTTCGCGACCACCGCAGGAACCCCCAGCGAGGCACGCGAGGCGCTCACCGCGGCGCTTGCCGAGGCCCTTGAAAGCGACGCGGTGAAGGAAGTGGTGCAAAACACGCTCAAGTCCCCGATCGAGAACATGGGACCGGAAGGCACCGAGCAAATGATGCGAGATGGCGTCACGAATGTCGGCGCGCTCTTTGCAAACTGATCTGGAAGCGCACGGCTGATGCTGACCGACAGGGTAACCGGCGGGTTTTTCATCCTGCTCGGGGTGGTCCTCTATCTCTGGGTCATCCCCTGGCAGGTTGAAACCGCCGATTATGGCTGGCTCAAACCGCGCACGTTGCCGCTTGCCCTTGCGGTCGTGCTCGGTCTTTGCGGCGTCGCGCTCATGGTCAAGCCGGTTGGCGATGCACGGCCCTCCACGTTCAACTGGCTGCGCGCGGCGCTCTTTGCCGGGGTGCTGGCGCTCGGGCTTTGGCTCATGGGCGTGGTCGGCTTTGTCTATGCGGCGTCGCCGTTGGCATTTGCCGTGATGTGGCTTGCCTACGAGCGGCGCTGGCTCTGGCTGGGGCTCGGCAGCGCCGTCATGCCCGCTGTCATCTGGGTCGTGATCACCATCGTGCTCGAACGCACCCTGCCATGAGGCCGATACATGCCTGAACTCGCGATCATTCTCGCCGGTCTCGGCGATGCGTTCACACCGGCCAACCTGTTTTTCGTCTTCGCGGGGGTGTTCGTCGGACAATTCGTCGGCGCCGTGCCCGGCATCGGCCCGATCATGGCGATGGCGATCGCGATCCCCTTCACCTTCGGGATGGACCCGCTCGCGGGGATCGGCTTTCTTGTCGGCGTCAACAAGGGCGGGCTTGTCGGCGGGGCCATCCCGGCGGTTCTTCTCAACACGCCCGGCACGCCCGACGCGGCCGCAACAGCCCTTGACGGCCACCCGCTTGCCCGCCAAGGCAAGCCGCTCAAAGCCACGAAAATGGCGCTCTATTCCTCTGTCACCGGCGACACGTTTTCCGACATCGTCCTCATAACCGTGTCGGCACCGCTGGCGCTGCTGGCGCTGCGCATGGGGCCAGTCGAGGTGTTCGGCCTGATGTTGCTGGCCTTTGCCGTGATCTCGGGGCTCATGGGGCGTTCGCTCGTCAAGGGCATCATTGCCATCGCGCTCGGGTTGCTGGCCGCCATGGTCGGCACCGACCCCGAGCATGGCACGCCGCGGCTCTATTTCGGCCAGTTCGAGCTTTACGACGGGATCCCGCTTCCGGCCATCGCCATCGGGATGCTCGCGATATCCGAGCTTCTGCGCCGGCTGAGCGAAAGTCGGCGCGAGGTGAACCCGGCGGTCCGGCTGCCACGGGGCCAGCCGCGCGAAGACAGCATGGTAAGCTGGCACGAATACTGGGCGTGCCGCTTCACGCTCGCCCGCGGCGCCGTGATCGGCACGTTGCTCGGGGCGCTTCCCGGCATCGGCTCAACGGCGGCCGCTTTCATGTCATACGCCACGACAAAGCAAGCATCCAGGGACCCGTCCAGCTTTGGCAAGGGCAATATCCACGGCATCGCCGCCACCGAATCGGCCAACAGCGCGGTCATGGGGGCAAACATGATCCCGCTTCTCACGCTCGGCATTCCCGGCTCTGTCGGCGCCGCGCTCATCATCAGTGCCTTCATGATCCACGGCATACAGCCCGGCCCCTTCCTGTTCGACACCCAGGGCCGCCTGATCTATGGCCTCTTTGGCGCCATGCTTCTGGCCAATCTCGGCAATCTCATCATCGGGCAGTTCGGTCTGCGCTTCTGGGTGCGGGTCGTTTCGGCGCCCGAGAGCTTCATATTCGCATCAGCGCTTCTCATGTGCTTTGTCGGGGTTTACCTGACCTCGGGCGGGCTCTTCGGCATCGCCGTGATGCTGGCCTTCGCCGCGCTTGCCTACGTGATGACGACGCTTGGCATCTCCGTCGTCGTTTTCATCATTGCCTTCTTTCTCGGGCCACGCCTCGAAGTTTCGCTCAGCCAGACGCTGGCATTGCTCAACGGCGACCCGACAAAGCTGCTCAACTATCCCGTTGGGCTCGTGCTGGCGTTGATCGCCCTAGTCACCACGGTTTTCCTTGCGCGGCGGAACAATGACCGCGCCGACCAGACCTGAGGCACGATGGCGCATATTCCCGGGCGGCCCGGATCGCGTGACCGCCTTTCGAAGGTAACGCGAGGCGTCATGTTGCGCTGCCTTGCAGGAAGAGGTGCGAAATCTCACTGGCGCGTCTTTGCAGCAAGTGCAGGTGCCCGCGCGCCCGGTCGAGCGTCATGCGCAGTTTCGGCGCATGGAAGGAGAGCGTCGCGTAGAGGCGCCCCTGCCCGTCGGTGATCGGCACGGCGAGCGCCACCATGCCCTCGATCGCCTCTTCGTTGTCCTCGCCCCAGCCGCGTGCGCGGGTCAGGCGCAGCTCGTCCAGCAGGCGTTCGGGGTCGGTGATGGTGTTGGGCGCGCGCCGCTCCAGGTCGGAACAGGTCAGCAGCGGGCGCAACTGGTCGTCGTCGAGACTGGCCAGCCAAACCTTGCCGGCCGCCGAGCAATGCAGCGGTATGCGACTCCCGACCGGCAGCGCGATCTGCAGCGGCCACTTGGTTTCGACCCGGTCGATATAGACAACCGCATCTCCGTCGCGCTGCGCGATGTTGCAGGTTTCGCCGATCTCTTCGGACAGGTCGCGCAGCACCAGCGACACAGCCGCGCGATGGCGCATCGTGGCGACCATGCCGGCGGCAAGCCGCTGCATGCGAAGCCCCGAGATATAGCCGCGCCCGTCGGCATTCCGGCGGATGAATCCTTCGGTCTCGAGCGTCGAGAGCAGCCGGTGGGCCGTGGGTTTCGGCAGGTCCATTTCCGCCATCACGTCGGCGGCCGTTACGGGCGTTTCGCTGGCACAGATGCGTTCGAGCAGCACCAGCAGCCGCAGATTTCCGGAAATCGTGGGGAGCTGTTCTGCCATCGGCCCTGGTGTCGTCCTCTCTAACGCGCGCGACGGTCGGCGCGGATCATGTCGCTGGCCTTTTCTCCGATCATGATCGCCGGGGCATTGGTGTTGCCCGAAACGATTTCGGGCATGATCGAGCAGTCGGCGACACGCAGGCCGCGCACTCCATGCACGTTCAGGCGCGAGTCGACAACCGCCGAAGGGCCTTGCCCCATGCGACATGTTCCCGAGGGGTGATAGATCGTTGTGGAGGTGTTGCGCACCCAGTCCAAAAGTGCGGCATCGTCATGGTCGCCCGGGCCGGGGCTGTGCGGGGTGCTGATTCGAGAGGCCAGCGGGGCCTGCGCGGCGATGGCCTGTGCCTGGCGGACACCGGCAACAATGGTCCGGCAATCGGTTTCGGTGCCGAGATAGTTCGCGCGAATCACCGGGTGGTCGCGCACATCGCCCGAACGCAGCGTCAGGTTGCCCCGGCTTTCGGGGCGTAGCTGGCAGACCGAGGCGGTGAAGGCGGAAAAGGGATGCACCCCCTCGCCGGGGCTGTCCGCGGACCACGGCTGGATATGATACTGGATGTCGGGCGTTTCCAGCCCCTCGCGTGTCCTGGCAAAGCCGATCACCAAGCTTGCCGCCATGGTCATCGGCCCGCGCCGGAACAGGGCGTAGCGCAGCCCGATCCGGGCTTTTCCGAAGAGGCTGCGCACCTCGTCGTTCAGGGTCGGCTCGTTGCACTTGAAGACCAGTCGCGCCTGAAGGTGATCCTGAAGGTTCCGGCCGACGCCGGGCAGATGCACGCGCGGTTCGATCCCGTGGCCGGCAAGCGTTTGCGTGTCACCGATTCCGGAGAGCATCAGGATCTGCGGAGAGCCGATCGCCCCGGCGGAAAGGATCACTTCGCCGCGCACCTTGACTGTATGCTCGGTTCCGTCGGGGTCGAGATAGCGCAAGCCGGTGACGCGCCCCTCGGTCAGGACGATCCGGCTGGTCTGGGCGCGGGTGATCACGGTGAGGTTCTCGCGCTTCATCGCCGGGCGCAGGAAGGCCACGGCGGCCGAACAGCGGCGGCCGTTCTTCATGGTCAGCTGGGCATTGGTCATGCCCTCCTGCTCGGGCCCGTTGATGTCGGGGTTGTAGGGGATGCCATACGCCTTGGCCGCCTCGATCCACGCCTCGCAGATGGCGCGGGACACGCGCATGTTCGAGACCGAGAGTGGCCCGCCCACCCCATGAAGGTCATCGGCGCCGCGTTCCTGGTCCTCGGACCGTTTGAAGAGCGGCAGCACATCGGACCAACCCCAGCCGGCATTGCCCATCTGGGCCCAGCGGTCGTAATCCTGCGGTTGCCCGCGCACGTAGAGCAGGCCGTTCAGCGAGGATGACCCGCCCAGCACCTTGCCGCGGGGCCAGTCGAGCGCGCGCCCGTTGAGCCCGGGATCGGGCTCGGTGCGATAGCACCAGTCCACCGACGGGTTGTGCATGGTCTTGAAGTAGCCCACCGGGATGTGGATCCACGGATTGCTGTCCGGACCGCCCGCCTCGAGCAGCAGGACGCGATCCTTCGGGTTCTCGCTGAGCCGGTTGGCAAGCACGCAGCCAGCCGACCCCGCACCGACGATGACATAGTCGAATTCGGCCCCGTCCATCCGCACCCCTCCCCGAAGCGACATGATTTTTCTTGCAATCGAAGCATAAGGTGGCGTTAATGAGACAACAAGTCTCATTTCTGGGAGGAGAATGAGGTGACACATGCGCCAGACTCGGTTCGCCGATCGATGACCCATTGCGCGGTCATGTCGTGACCCCCGAGAGAGAACACCGCATCCGCCGGATTACCCATTGGCTGGACATGCCGGCGACGATCGTCGGCAAGGTGGCAGCCTGGCTGATCCTGCCGATGATCATGGCCCTGATCTGGGAGGTGGTCGCACGATTCGGGTTCAATCGGCCGACCGCCTGGGCCTATGACGTCACCTACATGCTTTATGGTGCGATGTTCATGCTGGGCGCGGCCTGGACGCTGGGGCGGGATTCGCACGTGCGCGCCGATTTCCTGTTCAACGTGTTGTCGCCGCGCTGGCAGGGAACCATCGACGCGCTTTTCATCATCTGCCTGTTCTTTCCGGCGATGTATTTCTTTACCCTGGCCACTTGGGAATACGCGGCCAAGTCCTGGATGCGGGGCGAGCGGATTCCCACCAGCCCGATGATGCCGATCATCTATCCGCTGAAGACGGTGATGCCGATCACCGGGATCCTGCTGATGATCCAGGGGGTGAGCGAGCTGATCAAGAGCCTCTACAACATCGCCACGAACAGACGGTTCCGCGACGACGAAGGGGGGCTGGCATGAGCGAACCGATCCTTGGCCTGGTGGCGCTGGGGCTGGTCTTTGTCGGCCTGCTGACCGGCTACCCGATGGCGTTCACCTTCATCTTCATCGCGCTGCTGTTCGGCTATGTCGGGATGGGCGACCGGGTCGTGAACCTGATGCAGTTCCAGTTCTTCTCGCTGATGCGCAATACCACGATGGCGGCGATCCCGCTCTTTCTCTTCATGGGCTTCATCCTCGAGAAATCCGGGCTGATGGAGCGGATGTTCATGGCCCTGCGCCTGCTGCTCGGGCGGCTCAACGGGTCGCTTTACCTGGTGGTGCTGCTGGTGGCCACGGTCTTTGCCGCCGCAACCGGGATCGTGGGCGCCTCGGTCACGGTTCTGGGCGTGATGGCCGCGCCGATCATGCAGCGGACGGGGTATGACACGCGGATATCGGCAGGCGCCATTGCCGCAGGGGGAACGCTGGGCATCCTGATCCCTCCCTCGATCCTGCTGATCGTGATGGGGCCGGTGGTCGGCGTGCCGGTGTCGGACCTGTTTTCCGCGGCGATCGTGCCGGGGCTGATGCTGTCGACGGTCTATATCCTCTACACGCTTCTGCGCAGCTATCTCAACCCCACGCTGGGACCGCCCATAACCGACGCGGAAATCGCCGAAACAACGTTGGGCGAAAAGCTCAGGGAACTGCTGCTGGGCGTGATCCCGGTCTTCCTGATCATTGCCGCGACGCTCGGTTTCATCATCTCGGGGATAGCCACGCCCACCGACGCGGCCGCCACCGGCGCGCTGGCCTCGCTGATCCTGGCCCTCGTCTACCGCAAGCTGGACTGGAACGCCTTCAGGCAGAGCGTCTACAGCACGCTTCTGCTGACCGCGATGATCATGTTCCTGCTCGCCTCGGCCAACTTCTTCGGCGCGGTGTTCTCGCGGCTCGGAAGCGGTGAATTGCTGACCGAGTTCCTGTTGCACCTGCCGTTCTCACCGATGGTGATGCTGCTCATCATCCTCGGCATCGTGTTCGTTCTGGGCTCGCCGCTGGAATGGATCCCGATCGTACTGGTGATCGTGCCGATCTTTCTGCCGACGATGGTCGAGATGGGCTATGATCCCCTCTGGTTCTCGATCCTCGTCGCGGTCACGCTTCAGACCTCGTGGCTGACCCCGCCGATGGCGCTGTCGGCCTATTTCCTGAAGGGCGTCGTGCCGAACTGGTCGATGGGCGACATCTATCTCGGCATGTTGCAGTTCGTCGTGCTGCAACTCATCGTCGTCGGCCTGTTGATCCTTGTGCCCGACCTGGTGCTGTGGCTGCCACGGGTGCTGGGCAACTGAACCGGTGCCGCGCCCGGTGCGCGGCCTGCAATCAGAAACGGGGAGCCAACCCCGGCGCAACCCAAGACCTGCAACCAAGGAGGAGAGACTATGAATATTGCATTGACCGGCCCGTTCAAGGGCACGATCTGCGCGGCCGCACTGGTCGCAGCAGGTGCCATGCCTGCGCTGGCGCAGGACTACCGCATGGACATCCAGACCGCCGTGCCCAACGCGAGCCTCTATTTCAAGCTGACCGAACAGTTTGCCAGCGATGTCGAGGAGATGTCCGGCGGCCGCATCACGGTCAACGTGCTGCCCGACGGGGCCGAGGTCTCGGCCTTCGAGATCCTCGACGCGGTCAGCGACGGGGTGGTGACGGCGGGCTATGCCTGGCCGCATTACTGGTCCGGCATGAGTTCGTCCTTCGTGCTCTTCTCGAACGTGCCCGCAAGCACCGGGATGGACCAGGAGACGCTGATGTCCTGGTATTACTCGGGCGAGGGACAGGACCTCTATCGTGAGCTGATGCAGGACCGGATGGGCTATGATGTCGAGCCCTTCCTGATGCAACCCATGGGTCCGGACCCGCTGGGCTGGTTCTCGCGCCCGTTCGAGAACCTGGACGAGTTCCAGTCGATCAAGTACCGCAGCCCGCCGGGCATCGCGGGCGAGACCTATGCCGCCATGGGCGTGCCCGCCGTGGCCCTGCCGGGGGGCGAGATCGTGCCCGCCGCACAACGCGGCACGATCGACGCCGCCGAATGGATCGGGCCCGCGGACGACCGCAATCTCGGCCTCGACAAGATCTGGGAGTATTACTACCTGCAGGGCCTTCACCAGCAGACCGATATCGGCGAGTTGCTGGTCAACAAGTCCTGGTTCGACGAACTTCCCGACGATCTTCAGGCGATCATCCGTGTCGCGGTCAAGGCCAATGCGACCATGACCAACGCCGCGAACCTGCACGAGAACTCGGTCGCCGTGAAGGAGTACGAAGAAGCGGGGATCAACGTCCTGGACGTTCCGGAAGAGTACTACACGCGCTTCATCGAGGCCCAGAACGAGGTCATCAAGGAGTATATCGACGGTGACGAGTTCTTTGCAAAGGTCTATCAATCCCAGGTGGACTTTGCCGATCTCGTCTATCCCTATCACGGCCGCATGACGACGCTGAAAAGCAACGTCGTCCAGGGTGCGGAAGCGGCCCGCAACGAGTGATGCGGGCAAGGCGCGCCCCGGACCGATTGTCCGGGGCGTCGCCAGCCGGACGACCATGAGCCAGCGATCAGGCGTTTCCGCGCACTCGGCCAGGGCCGTTTCGCCACATTGTCGGGAACCCTCTCAGATTGCCTTGGATCGACCGAACGTCTTGATCTTGGGCAGGAAATCGCCAATGGCGACGTGGAGCAAAGTCATGCGCGCTCACCGTTGGATCCGGTTCAAGCCGCACCAGCGCGCGATGAAGAGCGCGAATACTTCAGTGCAGCGTTTGATCGAATCGAGCTCGACCCGTTCGTCGAAGCCGTGGATGTTCTCTGCTTTCGGGCCAAAACAGAAGGCAGGAATGCCGTAATAGAGGCCGTAAAAGCGCGTATCGGTCAATGCTGTCATCTTGCGCTCCGCAGGGTGTTCTCCGGCCCCGAAGACGTCGGCATAGGCGGCGGCAAAGGTACTTTCCTGTTCGTCCGCGTTTTCCAGCACGTAGCCTTCGGCCTGGAACCCATTCCAGACCACTTCCGGCGGATTGTTGGAGAGGAAGGGATGCGCGTGTGCCGCTTGCGCGACACAGGCTTCCACCTCCGCCCGCGCCTCTGCCAGATCCTGCCCCGGCAACACGCCGATCCTGCAGTCCACGTCACACCAGGCCGGGACGCTGGAGGCCCAGTCGCCGCCGGTGATCTTGCCTGCGTTGAAGTTCAGCGGATGGTCTATGTCCTTGTAGACAGGATCCTTGGCGGCGCGCTCGTTCCAGTTCGCCTCCAGGCCTTTCAGGGCGTTGATCATGTCATAGGCGGCGAGGATTGCGTTGGAACCCGTTCCCGCCGTCGCAACATGAACCGGGCGGCCGCGCACCCGCAGCTTGAACCACATCGCACCGACCTGCGCACGGTTGATGGTAAAGTCGGACGGTTCCGGCAGCAGCGCAAAATCGGCACGATAGCCACGCTGGAGCGTCGAGAGCGCTCCGAGACCGGTCGACTCCTCCTCGATCACCGACTGGAAATGCACTGTCGCGGCGGGCTCGAACCCCGCATGGCGGAGCGCGTCAAGCGCGAAGAGCGCGGCAACCGTGCCGGCCTTCATGTCGCCGGCGCCACGGCCATACATCCAGCCGTCGCGGATCGCGGGCGCGAAGGGCGGGGTGGTCCACATTTCCGCCGGCCCCGCAGGCACAACATCGAGATGGCCCTGCAGAATCAGGGATCGGCCCCGAACTTCGGAGGGCCGGTGCGAGCCGACCACGGTGCGCGCGCGCGAGAAATCGCCCTCGATGGGCCCGAAGCCGGGCAGATGCTCCAGGTCTTCGAGATCAATGCGCCAATCGTCGACCGAGTAGCCGCGCGTTCGCAGGGCTTCGGCGATGAAATCCTGTGCCGGCCCCTCCTCGAAACGGGTGCTCGGAATACGCACGAAATCCGCGAGGAAGCGAATCTGTTCGTCGAAGTGCGCTTCTACAGCGTCCAGGATTGCGGCGCGGGCGGGTTGTTCGATGAGCGACTGATCCATGTTTGCCTTTCCGTTTGAACGCGCGGGCGTGCCCCCACGGGTGGCCCGGTTTGATTGTTAGTGCATTGTTGACCTCGGGTCCATCGGGACGATGCTTTCCGGAACGGGCGAACGACCATTCCTGCACGATCATTCGACGAAATGTTCGAACTGGAGAAACCGCCTTGCCCTTCCTTGCCCTGGGGGACTTGAAGGATACGGATTCAAGAATGGTGCGGGCGGTGGGACTCGAACCCACACGGGGTTTCCCCCTTCGGATTTTAAGTCCGATATGTCTACCATTCCATCACGCCCGCATTCGGAAACGGCACTTTAGCCACCCTGCCCGTGGTGTAAAGCGCGCGGGTTGAATTCATGGAGGCGCGGTGCACGCGTTCACGCCCAAGTCAGATGCGCAGGCGCCACGCGATGCCGCGGTTGCCCAGCCTGTCCGACGCAGTAAAGGTCAGAGCGCATCCGACAGCGCGTTCTCCTTGACCGCCTCCATCGCGACAAAGGTCGAGGTGCTGGCCACATGCGGCAGCGCGGTGATCTCCTCGGCCAGAACGCGGCGGTAATCGCGCATGTCGCGGGTGCGCACTTTCAAGAGGTAGTCGAAATTTGCCGCCATCATGTGGGCCTGCTCGATCTGGGCTATCCCGGCAACGGCGGCATTGAAGGCGCGCAGCGCGGCCTCGCGCGTGTCGCTGAGGCGCACCTCGACAAAGGCGACGTGGTCGAGCCCCATGCGAATGGGATCGAACATCGCGCGATAGCCGGTGATCACGCCAGTCTCTTCCAGCCGCCTGACCCGCGCCTGGGTGGGCGATTTCGACAACCCGATCCGACGGGCGAGATCGGCAATACTGATCCTGCCCTCGCTGGCCAGAATCGAGAGGATACGGCGGTCGTGCCGGTCAAGTTCGTCAAAGCCATCTGGCCCGTTTTCTTCCCTCATTTCAGTTTATTTGCCTTTCATACTCACACCGTTCAGGACAACTGCCCGCAAGATCAGTGATATCATAGCCCAAACATCCGGAGTGCACCATGCCCCTGCCCGACCATATCGCCGTCATTGACACCGCCACCTATGCCGACGAGGCCGACACGCTGTCGCGCCTGGTCGAAACCGCCGCGCTCGACGACACCGCGCGTGCGCGGATCACCGCGCGCGCGGCCGAACTGGTGCGCGACATTCGCGGCCGCTCAAATCCCGGGCTGATGGAGGTTTTCCTGGCTGAATACGGCCTTTCGACCGACGAGGGCATCGCGCTGATGTGCCTGGCCGAGGCGCTTTTGCGGGTGCCGGACGCTGACACGATCGACGCGCTGATCGAGGACAAGATCGCACCTTCCGACTGGGCGCGGCACATGGGCCATTCCACCTCGCCGCTGGTCAACGCCTCGACCTGGGCCTTGATGCTCACCGGCAAGGTGCTCGACGACCCGCGCCCCGGCCTGATCGGCAGCCTGCGCGGCGCGGTCAAGCGTCTGGGCGAGCCGGTGATCCGCACCGCCGTGGGCCGCGCGATGAAGGAAATGGGCCGCCAGTTCGTGCTGGGCGAGGATATCGGCGCGGCGATGGAGCGTGCGGCGGGCATGGAGAAGAAGGGCTATACCTATTCCTATGACATGCTGGGCGAAGCGGCGCGCACCGAAGAGGACGCACGGCGCTACTACCTCTCCTACAGCCGCGCCATCACCGCCATCGCCGCCGCCTGCAAGAGCCGCGACACCCGGCAGAACCCCGGCATCTCGGTCAAGCTCTCGGCGCTGTTCTCACGTTACGAGGTGGCGCAACATGCCCGCGTCATGGACGAGCTGGTGCCGCGCCTGCGTTCGCTCGCCCTTCTGGCGAAATCCGCCGGGATGGGCCTCAATATCGACGCCGAGGAGGCCGACCGCCTGACCCTCTCGCTCGACGTGATCGAGACCGTGCTCTCCGAACCCGCGCTGGCCGGGTGGGACGGGTTCGGCGTGGTGGTGCAGGCTTACGGCCAACGCACGGGCGAGGTGCTCGATTTCCTGCACGACCTGGCCGAGAAACATGACCGCAAGCTGATGATCCGCCTCGTGAAGGGCGCCTATTGGGACACCGAGATCAAGCGCGCGCAGGTCGAGGGGGTCGGGGGTTTCCCGGTATTCACCCGCAAGCCCGCGACCGATGTGAGCTACCTTGCCAATGCGCGCAAACTTCTGGGCATGAGCGCGCGCATCTATCCGCAATTCGCCACCCATAACGCGCATACGGTCGCCGCCGTCCTCGACATGGCCGCCGATATGGGCGTGGCCAAGACCGCCTTCGAATTCCAGCGCCTGCATGGCATGGGCGAGGCCCTGCACGAGATCGTGATGGACCAGGAAGGCAGCAATTGCCGGATCTACGCACCGGTCGGGGCGCATCGCGACCTGCTGGCCTACCTGGTGCGGCGTTTGCTTGAAAACGGGGCGAACTCCTCCTTCGTCAACCAGATCGTGGACGAGGACGTGCCCCCCGAAGAGGTCGCCCGCGACCCGTTCGAGGCCCTGTCCGATCCCGCGCCCGCCATCGCCACCGGCCCCGAGCTTTTCGCGCCCGAGCGCACCAACTCAAAGGGGTTCGACCTGACCCACGCCCCGACGCTGGCCATGATCGACGCGGCGCGCGACCCGTTCCGCCGTCATGAATGGGCCGCCGCGCCGATCCTCGCGGGCGAGGCCGCACCCGAAGCCCCCGGGCCGGTGATAAACCCCGCCGATCCCGCCGACCACCCCGGCACGGTGGCATGGGCCAGCGCGGCGGACGCGGAAACCGCGCTTGCGGCGGCCACGCCTTGGGCCGCGCCCGCGCCCGAGCGGGCAAAGGTGCTCAATCGCGCCGCCGACCTTTACGAGGCGCATTTCGGCGAGATCTTCGCCATCGTCGCCCGCGAGGCCGGCAAATCCCTGCCCGACGCGGTGGCCGAACTGCGCGAGGCGGTGGATTTCCTGCGCTACTACGCCGCCAACGCCCCCGAGGGCGCGCCAGTGGGCATTTTCACCTGCATATCCCCGTGGAACTTTCCGCTCGCCATCTTCACCGGCCAGATCGCGGCGGCGCTGGCGGCGGGCAACGCGGTGCTGGCCAAACCGGCCGAGCAGACCCCGCTCATCGCGCATCGCGCGGTCGAACTCCTGCACGAGGCGGGCGTACCGCGCGGCGCGCTGCAATTCCTGCCCGGTGCGGGCGAGGTGGGCGCTCGGCTCACCTCGGATGCGCGGGTGGGAGGCGTGGCCTTCACCGGCTCGACCGACACAGCGCGGATCATCCGCCGCGCCATGGCCCGGCACCTTGCGCCCGGCGCACCGCTCATCGCCGAGACCGGGGGCCTCAACGCGATGATCGTCGATTCCACTGCCCTGCCCGAACAGGCGGTGCAGGCCATCGTGGAAAGCGCCTTCCAGTCGGCAGGCCAACGCTGCTCGGCCCTGCGCTGTCTCTACGTGCAGGAGGACATCGCCGAAGGCTTTACCGAGATGCTCAAGGGCGCGATGGATCAGCTTGCCATGGGCGATCCGTGGCACCTTTCCACCGATTGCGGCCCGGTGATCGACGAAGAGGCCCGCGCCGGTATCGCCGCGCATATCGACGCCGCCCGCGCCGACGGGCGGCTGCTGCACGAGTTGCGCACCCCCAACGCGGGCCATTTCATCGCCCCCACGCTGATCCGGGTGGGCGGGATCAAGGACATGGAGCGCGAAATCTTCGGGCCCGTGCTGCATCTCGCCACGTTCCGCGCGGGCGATCTCGACCAGGTGATCGGAGACATCAACGCCACCGGGTATGGCCTCACCTTCGGGCTGCAAACCCGGATCGACGACCGGGTGCAGCATGTCTCCGAGGCAATCCACGCGGGCAACATCTATGTCAACCGCAACCAGATCGGCGCCATCGTGGGAAGCCAGCCCTTCGGCGGCGAGGGGCTTTCCGGCACCGGCCCCAAGGCGGGCGGACCGCATTACCTCGCCCGGTTCGGCGCACGCCCGGCCACGGGGACCGGTGGCACATGGGCGCAGGAGACCGATGCGCAAACGGTGCGAAAGGCGCTCGATGCGGCACCCGGCGCGGCGGGCGGCAGCACGCTCACCCTGCCCGGACCCACGGGCGAGTCGAACCGGCTGACCAGCCTGCCCCGCCTGCCGCTCCTCTGCATGGGGCCGGGCGAGGCGGCCGCCAGCGCACAAGCCGAGGCGGTGCGCAGATTGGGCGGACGGGCGGTCATGGTCACGGGGCGGCTTGCGCCCGAGGCGCTGACGACGCTCGGCGGGTTCTCGGGCGTGATCTTCTGGGGCAATGACGACATGGCCCGCGCCTGTGCCCGCGCGCTGGCCGAACGCGCCGGGCCGATCCTGCCGCTCATCACCGGCATGCCCGATACCGGCCACGTGATGGGCGAACGCCATGTCTGCGTGGACACCACCGCCTCGGGCGGCAATGCCGAGTTGCTGGGCGGGGCGGCGTGACACCGCCGTGGCCCGCCCGTCAGCGCGTGCCGGTCGAGAGCCCGGGACGTTGAGTATTTACACCAAGAAAGAGAGCCGGGGCCAGCATGCGCCCTGCCGTTCTTTCTTGGAAAAAATACTCAAAATCCCCACGGTTCAGGCAAGAGCGGCGGGCAGGATGAGGCACATCGCATGGTCCGGCTGGGCGGGGTCGAGGCGCAGCCGAGACCCCGCCCCCGGGCGACGCCGCAGGCGGCGCAAAGCCTCTTGTCAGCCCAGCTTCATGATGATGCAGGTGGTCGAGCCGGTCGCATAGAGCCGGTCATCTTCTACGCCGCGGATCTCGCCATCGGCGATGCCGGTCGAGCGGCCCGCGTGATGCACCGTGCCGATGGCGCGCACCGGCGTGCCGATGGGGATCGGGCGGATGATGTTGATCTTGTATTCCAGCGTCGTATAGGCCGAGCCCTTGGGCACCCGCGTCTGGATCGCGCAGGCCATGCAACTGTCTAGGATCGTGCCATACCAGCCGCCATGCACCGTGCCGATCGGGTTCATCACCTTGAATTCGGGCGTGCCCGTGAAAATCACCCGCCCCTCCTCGACCAGTTCGGGCCAGAACCCCATGGTGCGGCCGATCGGCGGGCCGGGCAGGCGCCCGTCGGCGATGGCCTGCATGAACTCCAGCCCCGACATCGACAGGATGTCCTCCATCGTGGCGAGGTCTTCGGGTCTTTCGGCGTATTTGCGTGGCTCGGCCATGGCATGTCCCCTGTTCAACGGGCAAATGCTATGACTGCGGGCCAGGAGCGTCCAGACGGCCCGGCCCGGCGTTACGCCACGTTCTCCAGCTGCACCCGCGGCACCACGCCCAGCGCGTGACATACGTCGCGAGTGAGTTCGGGGCGGTTCATCGTGTAGAAATGCAAGGCATCCACGCCCTCGTCGATCAGCTCTGAACACAGCTCCGTGCAAAGCGCCGTGGCCAGCAGATCCTCGCGCCCGTCGCGCATGGCCTTGGCAAAGGCATCGTCGAGCCAGGCCGGCACCGATGCGCCGCAGCGGAAGGCGAAATTGCGCACGCCCTTCCAGTTCTCGATCGGCACGATACCCGGCACAATGGCCTTGTCGATCCCGGCCTTGGCGCATTCGTCGCGGAACCGCAGGAAGCCTTCGGATTCGAAGAAGAACTGCGTGATCGCCTCATCCGCCCCGGCGTCGAGCTTGGCCTTGAGCCAGTCGATATCGGCCTTTGCGTTTTTCGCCTCGGGATGCACATCCGGGTAGGCACCCACGCGAATGATGAACTTGCCGCGCGCCGCCAGCGCCTCGATCAACTCGACCGAATGGGCAAAGCCCTCCGGGTGCGGCACGAAGCGGCCCGACCCCTTGGGCGGATCGCCACGCAGCGCCACGATCTCGCTTACCCCCGCCTCGGCATAGCTATCGGCGATGGCCAGCGTTTCCTCGCGGGTCGCGTCCACGCAGGTCAGGTGCGCCGCCACGTTGAGGCCGGTCGCCTTGTTGATCGTGCGCACAGCGTCGCGGGTCAAATCACGCGTCGTGCCGCCCGCGCCATAGGTCACCGAAACGAACCGCGGGTCGAGCGGCGCCAGCGCATGGATCGTGTCCCAAAGGCGGAACGACCCTTCGAGGTTCTGCGGCGGGAAGAATTCGAATGAAACTTTCGGGGCCATGATGCGACTCGCTTCCTTTTGTTCCGTCTGTTTTGATGCCCCGCGCGACGTGAAGCAAATTCATTAATTTCACGATGAACATGAGGGGCCTTCACATTCCGCCCCCATCATGGCACATCCCCCGCAACAGCAGACGGGGTCGCCCATGCATATCGAGTTTCGCCACCTGCGCACCATTCGCGCCATCCACCAGGCCGGGGGCCTCGCCCGCGCCGCCGACCTGCTCAACATCACCCAATCGGCGCTCTCGCACCAGATCAAGGGGATCGAGGACCAGGCCGGGGTCGCCCTTTTCGTGCGCCGGTCGAAACCCTTGCGTCTCTCGGCCGCCGGTCAGCGCCTGCTGCGCGCCGCGGAAAAGGTGCTGCCCGAGATCGAGGCGCTGCAGTCCGAGTTCGAGGGGTTGCGCATCGGCAGCGCCGGGCGGCTGCATATCGCCATCGAATGCCATGCCTGTTTCGAATGGCTGTTCCCGGTGCTCGAAGCGTTCCGCAAGACCTGGGGCGAGGTCGATGTCGATATCCGCCCCGGCCTCGCATTCGACGCGCTGCCGGCGCTCAGGCGCGAGGATGTGGACGTGGTGATCTCGTCCGACCCCGAGGCGATCGAAGGCGTCGAGTTCCGCCCGCTCTTCGATTACGAGCCGGTTTTCGTCGCCGCCGCAAATCATCCGCTGGCCGCGAAACCCTTTGTCGAGGCCACGGATTTCCGCGACGAGATGCTGATCACCTACCCGGTGGAACGCGGACGGCTCGACGTGTTTTCCGAATTGCTCACCCCGGCCCGGGTCGAGCCGCGCGGCGTGCGGCAGGTCGAATTGACGGCGGTGATCCTGATGCTGGTGGCCTCGGGGCGCGGGGTGTCGGTGCTGCCCGACTGGGTGCTGCGCGAGATCCGCACCTCGACCGACTACATCACGCGCCCGATCACCGAGAAGGGCCTCACCAAGCGGCTCTATGCCGCGATCCGCTCGGACGAGGCCGACCTGCCCTACATGGCGCATTTCCTGAAACTCGGGCGCGAGATCCCGGTGCGGATGCAACGCGGGTAAGGCAGGCTCCAGGCCGAACGAGGGGCCAAGCGAAACTTGGCCGAATGGCCCAACAGAGGGCATGCGCCTGCCCGGGTGGGCGCGAATGCGCCCGCCATGGGGCGGGCGGGCGCATGCCCGGGACGCTTGGCGTCCCGGGCGAGGTCCATTCAGCCGCCTTACCCGGCCAGTTTCGCCGTCATCTCGACAAGACGCTTGGCCTGGTGGGCGATTGCCTTGCGGCCCGTGTCATCAAGCCCGCCCGCGTTGACCGAGAAACCATAGGGGTTGCCGCCGCTCTCGAACAGGATCGGATCGGTATAGCCCGGCGCAACGATCAGCGCCCCCCAATGCAGCACCGATGTGTAAAGGCCAAGAAGCGTTGCCTCCTGCCCGCCATGGGTGTTCTGGGCACTCGTGGTGGCGGTGAAGGTCTTGTTGGCCAGCTTGCCCTCCATCCAGAGGCCACCCAGCGTGTCGACAAAGGCGCGCACCTGGCTTGGCGCCGCACCATAACGCGTGGGGGCCGACCAGAAATGGCCATCCGCCCATGTCATGTCGTCATGGGAAATCTCGGGGATGTCGGACACCTTTTCAAGCTGCGCCTTCCAGGCGTCCTGCCCCTCGACCACCTCGCGCGGGGCAGTTTCGGCAAAGCGGCGCAGGCGCACCTCGGCACCGGCGGCTTCGGCGGCGCGGGCCGCCTCTTCGGCCACCTGGTGATTGGTGCCATAGGTCGAATAGAATGCGATCAGGATTTTCGGGCTGCTCATGTCGTGGACCTCCTTTATTGAATGACTGGTCCGGACTGACCTATGCCCCCTATGCCGCAGTTGCACTGTTTGCCCGCGAACAGGGCCTGTGCGCCACGCTTGCCCCTTGGCAAGGCCAACCGCCGCGCGTATACGCCGCCCCTGAACCAAAGGAGCCGAAGCATGCAGGGCAGTGCAAACCTCAACATCATGATCAAGGCCGCGCGCAAGGCGGGACGCAGCCTGCTCAAGGATTTCGGCGAGGTCGAACAGCTACAGGTGTCGGTGAAGGGCCCCGGCGATTTCGTCAGCCGCGCTGATCTGCGCGCCGAGGAGATCCTCAAGGAAGAGTTGCGCAACGCCCGCCCCACCTATGGCTGGTTGGCCGAAGAGGGCGGCGGCGAGGATGGCGAAGACCCCACCCGGCGCTGGATCGTCGATCCGCTCGACGGAACCACGAATTTCCTGCACGGGCTGCCCCATTGGGCGGTCTCGGTCGCGCTCGAACACAAGGGCAAGGTGGTCGCGGGCGTGATCTTCGATCCGGTCAAGAACGAGATGTTCTTTGCCGAGAAGGGCCAGGGTGCCTGGCTGGACGATTACAAGCGCCTGCGCGTCTCGGGACGTCGCAAGATGATCGAGTGCATCTTTGCCACCGGGCTACCCTTTGGCGGGCGGGCCGATCTGCCCGACACGCTGCAGGATCTCGCGCGGCTTCTGCCGGCCTGTGCCGGGGTGCGGCGCTGGGGGTCGGCGGCGCTCGATCTGGCCTATGTCGCGGCGGGGCGCTATGACGGGTTCTGGGAACGCGGGCTCAATGCCTGGGATCTCGCTGCGGGCCTCCTGATCGTGCAAGAGGCGGGCGGTTTCATCCAATCGGTCGCCCCCGCGGGCGAGATCCTCGAAGACGGCACGGTGATCTGTGCCAACGAGGCGATGTTCGACCCCTTTGCCAAGCTGATCCGCGGCGCCTGAAGCGGGCAAGCGCACGATGCGTTAACCGGATTTCGCCCCCGCGCGGCGCCGTTGCCCCGGCAGCCGGATGGCAGCCGGGAGTCATACGCATATCACCCCCCGGTTCCTTGCCGGAAAATCGCGTTAACCGCACCGCGCGTTGCGGGGCTCAGCCCTTGCGGTCCGAGGGGTGGTTGACCCCGTCCACCCACGGAATCGGATCAAGGTCACGCGGGTTCACCCCTTCGATCGCGCCCAGGTTCACACCGAACTCGCGCGGGTTCGAACGCCGCCGGTGGTGGGTATAGATGCCGCAGATGCGACAGAAATAATGCTCCGCGGTCCGGGTATTCCATTGATATAGCGTGAGATTTTCGGCGCCTTCGACGATCGTCAGGCGATCCTCGGGCACCGAGATCGCGGCCGCGCCGCGACGGGCGCAGAATGAGCAATCGCAGCGCCGCGCCGTGGCCAGCCCCTCGGGCGGATCGATGGACAATTCGACCGCCCCGCAATGGCATGTAAGGCGCATATTCATTTCCGCTTCCTCCGCCCGGCCCGGGGCACGTTCGAGCGGGCGTATTTCGCCTCGGGATGCGGCGGATGCCCCCGATGCTGCTCCCAGAAGTCCTTGCCACCATTGGATAAAAACACTGGAATGGTCAGGATGCCCCCGATCACGAAGCCACCCGCATGGGCCCAGTATGCCACGCCCCCCGCTTGGGGATCAGCACCCAGCCCACCGAAGAACTGCATCCCGAACCAGACCGCCAGCATGACCCATGCGGGAATCGTGAAGATGCGGAAAAAGATGATGAATATGAAGAGGATATCAATCCGCGCCTTGGGGAAAAGCAAGAGGTATCCGCCCATCACCCCGGCGATCGCCCCCGACGCCCCGACCGTCGGCACCGTGGACTCGGGCGCCATCGCCACGTGCACCAACCCCGCCCCGACACCGCAGGCGAGGTAAAAGAGCAGAAACCTGCCATGCCCCATCAGGTCTTCGAGATTGTCGCCAAAAATCCATAAAAACAGCATGTTACCGATGATATGCATGAAACCGCCATGCAGGAACATCGAGGTGACAAGCGTCTCGAAACCGCCCCCCTCCATCAACCTGGCGGGCAGGATCGCCCACTCATAAAAGAACATGTTGAGCGCACGCGGATTGGTGAATAACCCGACATAGGACAGGAAAACCGCGATATTCACCGCGATGAGCGCATATGTAACATAGGGCACGCTGCTTGACGGATTGTGATCGCGGATCGGAAACATGGCGCAAAGCTAGCCGCTTTGCCGCAGGGGCGAAAGCCCAACGTGCGCGGCAAATCGCTTTGCGCTTCCCGGCTCAGCCGGTCAAAGCCGCCTGCACCAGCGCCTTGAGTTCAACCCGGCTGGGATAGGACGAGGACGGCACCAGCTGGGTGAAGTAAACCACGCTCAATTGCTCGACCGGATCAGTCCAGAAATAGGTCGAGGCCATGCCACCCCATCCGAAATCGCCCACCGAGCCTGGCATGCGCGCCAACGCCGGATCGAGCAGCACCCCGCCGCCGATGCCGAATCCCATCCCGGCCATGGGCATTTCCATGAAACTCTCCGCCCCCATCGAGGCGATATCGCCGGACAGGAAATTTCGCCGCATGAATGCGACCGTTCGCGGCCCCAGGAGCCGCACCCCGTCAAGTTCACCACCACGCCGCAGCATCTCGCCGAAGCGCATGTAATCGTCGAGTGTCGAAACCAGCCCGCCCCCGCCCGAGAACATGGTCACCCGCTCTTCGGCAAAGGCGCTTTTTGTGGCCGGATCGAGCGAGGCCAGCGGATCGTCGGGCGTCTTTGTATAGCAATCGGCAAACCGCGCCTGTTTCTCGGCTGGCACCGAGAACCCGGTATCCACCATGCCCAGTGGATCGAACACCATCTCGCGCAGCACCCGATCGAGCGATTTGCCGGTCAAGATCTCGATCACCCGGCCAATCACGTCTATTCCGATGGAATACTCCCATTTCGTGCCAGGCCGGAAGGCCAGCGGCTGCGCCGCCGCATGATCGCACATGTCGGCCAGAACGCCCATTCGCGGGCCGAAATCGACCTTTTCGCGTTCATATATCCGCGCCGCCAGGCCGGGGTTGAACCCGTAGGTGAGACCCGATGTATGGGTCAGGCATTGCGCCAACGTGGGCGACGGCACCTTTTCGACCTGCGCTTCGTCGGTGGCACCCGGCAACAGGGCCTGGCAGTCGGTAAAGGCGGGAATATAGTCCGAAAGACGGTCTTCGAGCCGGACCAGCCCGCGTTCCATCAGCATCGTCAGCACCGCCGAGACCACCGGTTTGGTCATCGAGTAGATGCGCGCGATGGTGTCACGCGCATATGGTAGCCCCCGCTCGACCGACCGCTGCCCATCACAGCCGAAATATGCCTCTTGCCCGTCTCGGTAGATGAGCAAGGACGAGCCGGTATAGCGCCCGCTTTCACGGTTGCGTGCCATCCAGTCGTCGATCCGGGCAAGGCGGTCGGGATCGAACCCCGGCGTTGAGTCTGTCATACTTCCAGCCATTCCTTGCGGATCGCCTCGTTCGACTTGAGCTCTTCGGGGGTGCCCTCGAACACCATGCGTCCGTGACCCATCACATACACGCGGGTCGCAATGCGTAGCGCGATGGTCAGTTTCTGCTCGACCAGAAGGATTGACACGCCCCGTCTGGCGATCATTTCGAGCATGTCACCCACCTGTTCGACGATCTTGGGGGCGAGCCCCTCGGTCGGTTCGTCGATCATCACGAAATCCGGATCGCCCATCAACGACCGGCAAACGGTGAGCATCTGCTTTTCCCCCCCCGAAAGCACCGCGGCATCGACATCTGCGCGCTGGCGCAGGTTGGGAAAGGCATCGAACATCATGTCCATCGACCAGCGCCCTTGCCCGTCCTTCTGTCCGGGCTTGAGCCCGAGGATCATGTTCTGCTTGGTGGTCAGCCCTGGAAAGATGTCGCGGTTCTCAGGCACATAGCCGATGCCTGCCTTGGCGATCTCGTAGGATGGCTTGCCGGCGAGCTCCTGCCCGCGAAACTTGACCGAGCCGCGCGGCGGAACCTCACCCATGACTGCCTTGCAGGTGGTCGAACGACCAACGCCGTTGCGGCCCAGAAGGGCCACGATCTCACCTTCCTGGACCTTGAAATCGACGCCCTGGAGGATATGGCTCTTGCCGTAATAGGCGTGCAGATCAGTGACTTCCAGCATCGCGCTCATGACGCCTCCTCCAGCGTGGTTCCGAGATAGGCTTCCTGCACGGCCTTCGAGGCGCGCACGCGCTCTGGCGTGTCGGTCTCGATGATCTCGCCATAGACCAGCACGCTGATCCGGTCGGCAAGGTCGAAGATCACGCCCATGTCATGTTCAACGACCACGAGGGTCTTGCTCTCGGTCACCTTGCGGATCAGGTCAACGATCAGTTCTGTTTCCGAAATGCTCATCCCGGCACAGGGTTCATCGAGCATGATGATGTCGGCCCCGCCCGCGATGGTGATCCCGATCTCGAGTGCGCGCTGCTCGGCATAGGCCAACGCACCGGCCAGCATGTCGCGGCGCTTGGTAAGGTTGATCTGTTCGAGGATTTCGTCGGTCCGGCGGGTCAATTCCTTTTGCCCGTTCACCATGGTCCAGAAACTGTACTTGTAGCCCATCGACCACAACAGGCCACAGCGGACATTCTCGAACACCGTCATCCTGTGAAAGATGTTGGTGATCTGAAAGCTGCGAGAAAGCCCCATACGATTGATTTCAAAGGGCTTTTTTCCACTCACGTCTTGGCCATGCAAAAGCACCTGTCCGGTTGTCGGAGCATACTTTCCGGTGATGAGATTGAAAAGCGTCGATTTGCCGGCACCGTTGGGGCCGATGATCGCGTGACGCTCTCCTTTCTTGATTTCGAGATTCACGTCCTGGATGATCTTGGCCAGGCCAAAGCTTTTGTTGAGGTTCCTCAATTCGATCGCGGCTGCCGTCATTTTCCTGCCTCCCCCATTTGCGTTGCCTCGTCCCAGGCTGCCTTCAGGCCGGGAGCGAGTTTTACCAATGCGTAGGCGCTGACACCGGCCAGAACGAGGCCGATAATCATCGGCAGCGGCGAATGACTGTCGAAGGTGAGCCACCAGTAGATCGTCATCTCGTTATCTCCACGCCCGGCATGGCGGACATGAAACAGGATCTCCAGCACTGCCGCCGAAGACAGCACGAAGACCAGCCCCGGAACGGCCATCTTTGCATAGGGTTTGACGAGGTACCCGATCTTGCCCAGTTTCCATGGCAGCACGTGAAGTGCCAGAAGCCCGGTCAGTCCGAAGGGAAAGAACATCACTGTCGCGACGAACAGGATGCCCACATAAAGCGCCCATATCTCGCTATGCAGGCTCAGTACGGTTTGCAGCAACGTGAAGACGATGGCACCGATGATAGGCCCGATAAAGAACCCCACCCCGCCCAGGAAGGTCACCAGAAGAATCTGCCCCGACGTGGCCAGGTTGAGGTTTTCCTCGGTCAGGATCTCGAAATTTATCGCGAACAGCGCACCCGCGATGCCAGCAAAAAACCCCGACGCGCAAAAACTGATCCAGCGCACATTGCGTTGGGAATAGCCCAGAAACTCGGCGCGTTCCTCGTTGTCGCGCACCGCGTTCGCCAGCCGGCCCATCGGAGTCCGCGAATACAGGTACATCCCCAGCGCCGCGATCAAGAGCCACACGGATGTCAGGTAATAGACCTCTTGTTGCTGGCCGAAATCCCAACCGAAGAATGGCAGCATGCCGGTGCGATCGCCGCTGATCCCCTCTTCGCCGCCAAAGAACGTCACGATGATGATCGACATCGACGCGACCAGTTGCCCAACACCTAGCGAGATCATCGCGAAGGTCGTGCCGGCCCGCCGGGTGGAGAACCACCCGATCAGAAAGGCAAAAAGCAACCCGAAGAAACCGCCGAAGATCGGCAGAACCGGCAGGGGCAGCCATGGATCATCGCTCATCCAGTTCAGGACATGCATCGAGAAGAAGCCACCCAGGCCCATGTAGACGGCATGACCGAAGCTCAGCATCCCGCCCTGGCCCAGAAGCATGTTGTAGGCCAGTGCAAAGACGATGGTGATCGCCATCTGGTTCATGATCGTCAGTGCCCCGCGTGAATCAAAGATCACCGGAAGCAGCAACAAGACCACCGCGGCGATGATCCATGGCAGCGCGTGGTTGAGCGGGATGAGCCTGCTTGTGCCGGCGGTGAGGGGATTGGTGGATGGGGTGCTCATGTCTCACGTTTCCCAAATAGGCCCTGTGGACGCAGCACAAGGACGATGACCATCAAGAGATATGGCAGGATCGGTCCAACCTGCGGCAACGTCAGGGTCCAGAGATCCTGCCACGGGCTTTCCCAAATGAGCATCGGCTTTTCGAACCCCAACCAGATCAGCAGGTCTTCCATCCGCAGGTTGTAGCTTGCCGCGAATGTCTGGATCCACCCGATCAGGAGCGACGCGACCAGCGCGCCCCAGAGACTGCCGAGCCCGCCGACGACGATACACACGAAGACAATGGCCCCCAACGTGAAGGCCATGCCCGGAAAGGTGCCCATCACCGGCCCGGCGATCACGCCCGCCAGCCCCGCCATCGCGGTACCGACGCCGAACACGCCCATGAATACCATTGGCACGTTGTGACCGAGATTCTGCACAGTTTCGGGATAGGACAGCGCCGCCTGGATCGTCATGCCGATCCGGGTTTTGGTCAGGATGTAAAGCAGGACAAGGAACAGGCCGATCGCCATGAAGATCATGAAAACCTTGTAGGCCGGAAAGGTGTTACCCGCGATGGCAAAGGCCGTGAAATCCAGCGCCGCTGGCGGATCATACGGCACCTGCTGGCGCCCCCAGAAGAACTGCACGAATTCCTCGATCAGAAGAGCAAGCCCGAATGTGAAGATCAGTTCGGGCACATGGCCGTACTGGTGGACCCGCCTGAGCCCGTATCGCTCGATCAGCGCCCCCATCACACCCACAATGATCGGCGCCACGATCAACCCCACCCAAAAGCCGGTGAACATGCTGATCTGATAGGCAAAATAGGCGCCCAGCATGTAAAAGCTCGCATGGGCGAAGTTCAGCACACCCATCATCGAAAAGATCAGCGTCAGCCCGCTGCACAGCATGAAAAGCAACAGCCCTGTGACGAAACCGTCCAGGATGTTGACGATAAAGAGCGACATGCGTCGACCTCCCTGCCTGGGTCAGTTACCCGGAGTTTTGGATGATGCCCGGGCCGCGCACAGCGACGCGGCCCGGACCAGACAGCGCCGTGTTACGGACGATCCATCTCGCAGGACATCGGCAGGTCTTCACCGGCGGCCACGATCGAGTTCTCATATTGCATGCCATAGCCCGAATTGTCGAAATCGAACGGCGCCTCGACCGGAACATGCCCTAAGATGTGCACCTCCTGGATCAGTTGGTGATCGTCGGCACGCATGACGAGGGGGTTGTCGCTCCACAGGCTGTCGGTGAACTCCATGCCTTCAAGCGCCTCGCCCACCTTGACAACGTCGGTCGCGGTGCCAGCCTCATCAATCGCCATTGCCAGCATCTGGATCACGTTCGTGATGCGCGCCTGGCTGATGTTGCCGTCGGGATACTTGTCCTTGAAGGCCCTGATATACTCCTGCGCTTCGGGCTTTGACGGGGGATTGTTACCACCTTCGGCCACGAGTTTGAGAGATCCCACACCGGTTTCTCCAAAGGCTGCAGTGATCCCATCAGCCGCACCGTAATATGTATAGATCGGGCCACTGAACCCGTTCTCGATCGCAGCTTTGCCGATGCCGAGCATGTCGGACCCCCAGTTGCCGGTAATCATCGCATCGGCGCCGCTCGAAACGATCTTGCGAGCGTAGGGGGTGAAGTCCTGCACGCTACCGATCGGGTGCAACTCGTTGCCGACGATCTCGATATCGGGCCGCTTTTCAGCCAGCATGCGCACCGCAGCCGAGGCCACGGCCTTGCCAAAGGAATAGTCCTGTCCGATGATATAGACCTTCTCGATATCCTCATTCTCGGCAATGGTATCCGTGAGCACGTCCATCTTGATGTCGGCATGGGCGTCGAAACGGAAATGCCAGAAGTTGCATTTCTCGTTGGTCAGCGCCGGATCAACCGCCGAATAGTTGAGGAACAACAGCCGGTCATCGGGGTTGCGGTCGTTGTGCTTGTTGATCGCGTCGGTCAGCGCATGCGCCACGCCCGAGCCATTGCCCTGCACAACATAGCGAATCCCTTGGTCGATCGCGACTTGAAGCTGCGTCAGAGATTCCTTGGGGCTGGTCTTGTTGTCGAAGGCGACCATCTCGAACATCTGGCCATCGAGAACGCCACCGTTTTCATTCACCAGTTTATCCGCGGCAAATCGGAATTGATGCAAGCCGTTCGTACCCGTCGCTGCAAACGCACCCGAAAGCGGGTCGATGAACGCGATCTTGACATTCTCGGCAGCGGCAGCCGTGGCCGAAAGGCCAGCGACGGCCATGCCGAGCGCGAATTTCTTGAGCGATTTCATTTTGGGTCTCCTCCCATAGTTCGGTTCTCTTTGGTTCATCCGACGACTGGCCGAATGCATTTTTGGCAGTTATGCAACCTCGACAGGCCCGTATATCTCATGCGCAACGACCGGAAGCTCATCGAAACGGGCAGGGCCGGTTCATAGTTGCGCGGATCGTTCTCCTCCACTTTTCTTTGACCGAGAGCGGCATTCTCATCGAGCCCTGAGGCAGGTCTCATTAAAGGAAAGCTGTGCCCTTCGACTCAAGGTTTTGTTGGTCCTCCAGCCCATTACGTGGCGTCAGAATGCCCGAACCTGCATGGGCTCCGACACTCTGTCACCATAACCCAGTCAAGGACCTGCCAAAGGTCCTGTCTACGACCGCCAGACAAAACGCTGGGCGCTAATCATAGCCGCAACTGCTGAATGCGCAAAGCGTCGCGTTCCGCCCCGAGACAAATCGCTATCACATTCACGCGGGATATCGGTTGCGGGCATGACAGAGATTTGTGTCCCAATCGCGAAAATCCACAAGTTATTGAGGTTGTCCGCAACAAATTGCTTTACAGGCGAGAGTTCAGCCCTCACCATATTTCGTATAAGGTAGGGAAGCGACCCCACCTTGTAGAGCAGGCACCTAGCGCTTGGGGCGCTGCCAAGCCCCAGCGCCAAAACAGCAAAGAGGTGGCGTCATGGCCCTGAGCGAGCAGTATCTGGAAGACGAGCTTCACCCGATCGACATCGTCGAAACCCTTGCCGCGCATCACGATTGGGATTTCGACCGTATCGCAGATGACCAGATCGCCATGGCCGTCGAAGGCCAGTGGCGGACCTATTCCATCACGCTGGCCTGGTCGGCTTATGATGAAACGCTGCGCATGGTCTGCACCTTCGAGATGGAACCGCCCGAGGGCAAGCACGACGCGCTGATGGCTGCGCTGAACGCGGTCAACGATCAATGCTGGGCGGGCGCGTTCACATGGTGGGAAGACCAGAAACTGATGGTCTATCGTTACGGCCTCGTCTTGGCGGGCGGTCAGATCGCATCGGCGGAACAGATCGACACGATGATCCGCGCCGCGGTGGTAAGCGCCGAACGCTATTACCCGGCGTTTCAACTGGTCGTCTGGGCCGACCGCACCCCCAAGGATGCGCTGCAAGTCGCCATTGCCGAGGCTTACGGGCGCGCGTAACACTGTCCCCCGCAATCACCAAGGGGGATCACATGACTATGGATGACATCGCGGCGCGCGGGCTGGTCTTGCTGGGCTGCGGCAAGATGGGCTCGGCCATGTTGATGGGCTGGCTGGCCGGTGGGTTGCCGGCCGGATCGGTCTATGTGCGTGACCCTGCACCCTCGGATTGGCTGAGCGGCACAGGGGTTCACCTCAACACGGACCTTCCCGTCGAGCCTGCCATCGTGCTGATCGCGGTCAAGCCGCAAATGATGGCAGAGGCGCTTCCGGTGCTGCTTCCAATGGGGAATGGCGAAACGCTGTTCCTGTCGGTCGCGGCGGGCACGTCGATCGCCACCTACGAGCGGGTGCTGGGGGCCGAGTCCCCGATTATCCGCGCCATGCCCAACACGCCCGCTGCCATAGGCCGAGGTATCACCGCGATCATCGGCAATGCACATGCCAGCGCCGACCATCTGGACGCGGCCGAAACCCTTTTGTCCGCGGTCGGACAGGTGGTCAGGCTCGACGCCGAATCGCAAATGGACGCGGTCACCGGCGTTTCCGGGTCCGGCCCGGCCTATGTGTTTCACATGATCGAGTGCCTGGCCCAGGCCGGCGAAGCGCAGGGGCTCTCATCCGATCTTGCGCTGGAACTTGCTCGGACTACGGTGGCGGGTGCGGGGGCGCTGGCGATGAACTCGGGCGAAAGCCCCGAGCAATTGCGCGTCAATGTCACGTCGCCCAATGGCACGACCCAAGCCGGGCTCGACATATTGATGGACGAGGCGACCGGACTTCCGCCGCTGATCGAAAGGACCGTCGCCGCCGCCGTCAACCGATCACGGGAGCTTGCAAATGGCTGAGATCACGTTCGACGATTTTCTCAAGGTCGATATCCGCGTAGGCACCGTCACCCGCGCCGAACCCTATCCAGAGGCGCGCAAGCCGGCAATCAAGCTCTGGGTCGATTTCGGCCCCGAACTCGGCGAGCGCAAATCCTCGGCCCAGATCACCGCGCATTACACACCCGAATCTTTGCTCGGAAAACAAGTGCTTGCCGTAGTGAATTTCCCGCCTCGACAGATCGGAAAATTCATGTCCGAATGCCTTGTTCTGGGGCTGTCGGGCACGAAAGGTGGAATCGTGCTATTATCACCGGACCTGCCCGTACCGAACGGAGGACGGATGCATTGAAACGCCTGCTCATTACCCGGCGCCACCCCGATCGGACCATCGAAGCCGCAAAGGGGCTTTTCGACGTGACGGTGCGCGATGAAAACGACCCGCTATCACCGGACGAGTTGCGCACGGCGCTTACTGACTATGACGCGGTGTTGACGACGCTGGGCGATGCCTTTTCGGAGAAGATCTTCGCTGCCGTTAGCCCCCCTCGTGCAACCATCCTGGCCAATTTCGGCGTAGGATATAACCATATCGACGTGGAATCCGCACGGCTGCGCGGAGTGACCGTGACGAATACGCCAGGTGCTGTCACCGACGCCACCGCCGATATCGCGATGACGCTCATCCTGATGAGCGCGCGCCGCGCGGGTGAAGGCGAACGGATGTTGCGTGCAGGTCGGTGGACGGGCTGGAACCCGATGCAGCTTCTGGGCATGCATGTGACCGGCAAGACCGTAGGCATCGTCGGCATGGGCCGGATCGGACAGGCCATTGCGCGGCGCTGTCATTATGGGTTCGGGATGAAGGTGATCTATACCAACCGGTCCGAGAAACGGATGGAATTCCCCGCCGAGCAGATGGCGCAACACGAACTGGCGCGACACGCCGACATCGTGGTGGTGGCGGTGCCGGGCGGACGCGAGACGCATCACCTGATCGGTGCGGGTTTTCTCGCGTCGATGCAGCCGCATGCGCATTTCATCAATATCTCGCGCGGTGACGTTGTGGATGAAAACGCCCTGATCGCCGCGCTGGAGGAGAGCCGGATCGGCGGTGCGGGACTCGACGTTTACGAGCATGAGCCGCACGTGCCCGAACGCTTGCGACAACTGGACAACGCGGTGCTCTTGCCGCATCTCGGGACCGCCGCACTCGATGTGCGTGAGGCAATGGGGATGATGGCCGTCGAGAACCTGCGTGCCCATCTCGAAGGCCGCGAACCACCCAACAAGCTTTGAGGGCGGTGGTTCCGTCCTTGATATCCCCGACACACCGGGGCGCCCTGTAGCGCGATCAAAGAAAGAGGTCTCATGTATCAGCCAGCCATCACCGGCACGGGTGTTTTCACACCCGAACATGTCATCACCAATGAAGAGCTGGTCGCCAGCTTCAACGCCTATGCCGAGAAGTGGAACGCCGCCCATGCCGATGCCATCGCCACCGGGGAGGTCGAAGCGAAGGAAATGTCCTCGACCGGGTTCATCCTCAAGGCCAGTGGGATCGAACAGCGTTATGTGCTCGAAAAAGAGGGCATTCTGGATCCCGACCGCATGTATCCCCATTTCCGTCAACGCAGCGACGAAGAGCCGGGCCTGATGACCGAGATTGCGATGGACGCCTGCGAAAAGGCGCTGACGCGGGCGGGAGTACGGGCCATTGAGATTGACCTCGTGATCTGTGCCGCCTCGAACATGGAACGCGCCTATCCCGCGATCGGTGTGGAGATTCAAAAGGCGCTTGGCGCGGGCGGTTTCGCCTTCGACATGAACGTGGCCTGTTCTTCCGCCACCTTCGGCATTCAGGCCGCCGCCGACATGATCCGCGCGGGCAGTGTGCGCAAGGCGTTGGTTGTCAATCCCGAGATCACCAGCGGCCATCTCGAATGGCGCGACCGCGATTGCCATTTCATCTTTGGTGATGTCTGCACAGCGACAGTTCTGGAACGCGCCGAGGAGGCCAAGGGGGAGCACTGGATCGTGCATTCCACCCGCTGCGCGACCGAGTTTTCCAACAACATCCGCAACAACAACGGCTTCCTGCGGCGCAATCGGCCCGACGGGATGAAGGACCGGCGCGACATGCAGTTCATGCAGAACGGGCGCAAGGTGTTCAAGGAGGTGGTCCCGATGGTCTCGGACCATATCGCGCACCACCTCGAAGACGCAGGCTGGCAGGCGGGCGATCTCAGGCGAATGTGGCTGCATCAGGCCAACAAGGCGATGAATGATTTTATCGGCCGCAAGGTGCTGGGCCGGGTGCCCGAGCCCGAGGAACAACCCAACATTCTTCAGGAATACGCCAACACATCATCCGCCGGTTCGATCATCGCATTTGCGAAGCATTCAAATGATATGAGGAAGGGCGACAAGGGGCTGATCTGTTCATTCGGCGCGGGCTATTCGGTGGGGTCGGTGTTGATCGAGCGCGCCTGACGTCGCTATCATTCGGCGAAAGATCGTCTATCCCGCCACCGCAACGGCAACCGGCCCGAGGGTCATGAAATCCGCCTCGATCCGCGCTCCCGGCACGGCGTGAACCACATCGCAGATCAACCCTGTCGCGACCACGTCTCCCCGGCGCAGCCCGATGCCGCGCGCAGAGAGGTCATTGGCCAGCCATGCGATCACCGCATCGGGCCCGCCCATGGCGTTGGCCCCCACGCCTTCGGTCACTGCAACATCGTCGCGCCGTACCGTGACGCGCTCGCCCGCAAGGTCCCGGTCCGGGTTGAACGGATGCCCCGCCCCGCAGATCACCCCGCGGTTGATAACCCCGTCAGCGGCCAGCCATTCGGCCGCATCGCGGATGCCGCCGGGCAGGCGCTTGTTGACCCATTCAATGACCGGCAGCACCTCGCCCACCGCCGCCAGCACCTCGGCCCGCTCATAGGGCGCTGCGCGCGGCGGCAAATCGGCTTGCATCCTCAGCCCGATCTCCGCCTCAAGGATACCAAGATCGCCCTCGACTGGCGCGATCTCGACCCCGCTGCCCCAGACCGACCCCTCGAACAAGGGCCCAGCCAGCGGTGCATCGACACCACAAAGCTCTTGCGCGCGCAGCGAGGTCAGCCCAACCTTCCAGCCCACCACCGACGCCCCCATCGCTGCCGTCATCGCACCTTGAATCGCGAGCGCCTCGCCCATGTCGGGCCGTACGCAGGGATATTCCTCCAGCTTTCGCCCCGTGCGACGCGCCTCGGCCAGCGCCCTGCCTATCGTTTCGATTTCCATCCCTCACCTCCCATCATTTTTTCCACCTGGTCGCCCACCGCCTCGCGCCAATGCTGCCGGCACAGGCTCTCATAGGTTTCGTTACCACCGATCTGCACCTGTTCGCCACACGTCACGGGGCGACCGTTTGCATCTCGGCGCACCACCATCGTCGCCTTACTGCCGCAATGGCAGATGGTCCGCACCTCGCGCATCTCGTCCGCAAGCGCCAGAAGCGCGGCCGAGCCAGGAAACAGCGCGCCACGAAAATCGACCCGCAACCCGTAGCACATCACCGGCACGCCGAGATCGTCGACCACGCGCGCCAGTTGCCAGACCTGATCATGGGTCAGAAATTGCGCCTCGTCCACGAAAACACAGGCGATCGGCCCCTTGGCCAAACGCGTGCCGACCGATCCGAACAGATCGTCCTGCGCATCGAACATATCGGCCTGGGCCCCGATTCCGATGCGACTCGCGATCCGTCCCACCCCTGCGCGCGTATCGAGCCGTGCGGTCAGCAAATAAGGTTCCATGCCCCTTTCGCGGTAGTTATGCGCCGCCTGCAAGAGCACCGTCGATTTGCCCGCGTTCATGGTCGAATAATTGAAATGAAGCTTTGCCATGGGCGCGGTTTATGCCGCCTTGGCGCATGGGTGCAAGCCTCTGGAACCGAGACACCACAGGCAACCGGAAAAGATAATACCGAAGAGCCCGAAGGAAATGCGCGCCCGCAATAGACATATGACCGCGGCCCTGTCCGACCTGAAGGGCATCACGCCGAGCCGTGACCGGCGCCGCGATCATGTATCTCAGGGAGACGTCTACACGGATGTAATAGCCCTGGCTCACCGTTTAGCGATGCTCATGACGAGTTTCGACAAGCCCTCGAGGACGGGTTCACGACGGTGAACGAGACCAAACCTGCACAAGGAAGCGGTCGTCCTGCAACAGGTATCGCTCGACATGAAGCTGAACCTTGAGCAGGAAGCGCGCTAACCTCGATATCGCTACCGGAAGCGGCTTCCCGATCCGGCCCGTTGCCATGAAGGGTGCGCGTCGCGCCCTTGAAATAGACTTCAGAACTCCACCACTGCCCGGATGGATTTGCCTTCGTGCATCAGATCGAAGCCCTTGTTGATCTGGTCCAGTGTCAGCTTGTGTGTGATCATCGGATCGATCTCGATCTTCCCGTTCATGTACCAATCCACGAATCTGGGAACATCGCTGCGTCCCTTCGCTCCACCGAATGCCGTACCCTTCCAGACGCGTCCCGTCACCAATTGGAAGGGTCGCGTCGAGATCTCGGCACCCGCCGGCGCGACGCCGATTATGACCGACACGCCCCAGCCCCGATGGCTGCACTCCAGCGCATCACGCATCACCTGTACATTGCCCGTGGCGTCAAACGAATAATCCACGCCACCAATTGCGTCGTCGCCACGCTGGGTCAGTTTGACGATTTCCTGCACCGTGTTATCGACCTTATCGGGATTGATGAAATGTGTCATCCCGAACTTGCGCGCCATCTCTTCCTTGGCATCATTTAGGTCCACCCCGATGATCATGTCGGCCCCGGCCATGCGCAAACCCTGGATCACATTGAGGCCGATTCCGCCCAGCCCGAACACCGCCGCCGTGGACCCGATTTCGACCTCTGCTGTATTGATCACCGCGCCAATGCCGGTAGTCACGCCGCAACCAATATAGCAGATCGTGTCGAACGGTGCGTCCTCTCGCACCTTGGCCAGCGCGATCTCGGGCAGAACCGTGTGGTTGGAAAAGGTCGAGCAGCCCATGTAGTGATAGATCGGCGTGCCATCGAGCATCGAGAACCGTGTGGTTCCGTCTGGCATCAATCCCTGCCCTTGCGTGCCGCGAATCGCAGTACAAAGGTTGGTCTTGCCCGAGCGGCAAGAATAGCATTCGCGGCATTCGGGCGTGTAGAGCGGGATCACATGATCCCCTGGCTTGAGCGTCGTAACCCCTTCGCCCACCTCCATCACCACGCCTGCGCCCTCATGGCCGAGGATCGACGGAAACAGCCCCTCCGGGTCAGCGCCCGAACGGGTGAATTCGTCGGTGTGGCAAATGCCGGTGGCCTTGATCTCAACCAGAACCTCGCCCGCTTTCGGACCTTCAAGGTTCACTTCCATGATCTCAAGGGGTTTTCCGGCCTCAAGGGCCACAGCAGCTCGTGTGCGCATGTTCACATCACCTCCCGAATTTTCTTGCGTTTCCCGCGTTTCGTTTCATCATTTGAGACCAAGTCTCATCCGGTGGAGCGATTCGGTCAATATGCATCTCGAACGCCTGATCACAATCATGGAGATCGTCGCCGTGGCCGGGAACCCCGTTTCGGCATCGGAAATCCAAAAGGCGACCGGCCTGCCAAAGCCGACCTGCTACAGGCTTATCCAGACGCTTCAGGATCATGGCCTGATCGAGTCCCCCTCGGGCGACGGTCGCGTCATGATCGGAGAGCGTCTGATCCGGATCGCCCTGCTTGGAAAATCCGACGTGGACGTGCGACGGGCCGCGGCACCACTGCTCAAGGCCGCCGCGGTCCGGTTCAACGAAACGGTGTTCCTGTCCCGGTTCCGCAATAGCCAGGTCGAGATCATCCATGTCGAGACGCCGGACGATCCTGCGCGCGCTTTCATCCATCCCGGTCTTGGCGTGCGCCCGATGCATGCATGTTCGTGTTCCAAGGCCATCGCAGCCTTTGCCGAACCGACGTTCCAGGACTGCATCATCAGCGGCAGTCTCAAGGCCTATACAGAACACACCAAGACCACCGAAAAGGAGCTCCGCGCCGATTTCGCCCGCATCGTCGAGAGGGGCTTTGCCGATTGCGATCAGGAGATCGACCTCGGCATTGCCAGCGTGGCGGCACCGATCTCAATCGGGAATATCGGCGCGATCTTCAGCGTCGGGGCCGTCGGCCCGATCCGGCGCTTTGGATCGGACAACCGCGCCCACATCGGGCATGACCTGATCGACCTGGCCGACCGCGTCAGCGGGGCCATACAACTGTGCAATGTGGCCGAAGTTTGAGGAGGCACCGGCCATACCGCCAAGAAGAAAGGAAAAGAAGAGCACGTCAGCCCGTCACGGGCCCATCTATCCAAGGGAGGAAAACATGACTTTGAGACCAGACCCGACATTTCACGCAACCGCGCAGCTTGCCATGCAGGCCCCGGTGGAAACCTACGGCTTCGTTGTGATGCTCAGCCCGGACGGCTCGAAACCCGACGGCATCGCGGTGGTAGATCTCGACCAGAAATCCGACAGCTATGGCACTATCGTCCATCAACTCCTGATGCCCAACACGGGCGATGAGTTCCACCATTTCGGCTGGAACGCCTGTTCCTCGGCGCTCTCGCCGCTTTCGGGCCACGCCTTTCTGGAGCGTCGCTACCTGATCGTTCCAGGAATCCGGTCCTCGCGCATCTACGTGATTGACACCAAGGACCCACTGGACCTGAAGATTCACAAGATCATCGAACCCGAGGAGGTATTCGCAAAGACCGGGTATTCGCGCCCCCACACCATCCATTGCGGTCCAGAAGGGATTTATGTCTCGACACTCGGCGGTGGCGGCAAAGATGGCATGGACGGCCCGCCGGGCATTTTCATCATGGATTGTGAGACCTTCGAGATCATCGGCCAGTATGAGATGGACCGTGGCAAGCAGGACAAGCACTATGATTTCTGGTGGAACCTGCCACAAGATTACATGGTCAGTTCCGAGTGGGCCCTGCCGCCGCAATACGAGAACGGCATCGTGCCTGAGGATTTGCTGTCCAACAAGTATGGCCACTCGATACATTTCTGGGATCTGCGCCGCCGCAAGAACATCCAGACCATCGATTTCGGCGAAAACTACCAGATGGCGCTGGAAATCCGCCCCGCCCACGATCCCAAGAAATCCCACGGTTTCTGCGGCGTGGTGGTCGACACCACCAACCTTCAAGGCGCGGTCTTCACCTGGTGGCGCGGCGAGGACGGCACCTGGCAGTCCAAGAAAACCATCACCATCGATCCGCGCCCGGAAAAGCCCGAGAACCTGCCACCGCTCCTGCAGGGTTTCGAGGCCGTGCCGCCTCTCATCACCGATATCGACCTCAGCCTTGACGACAAATATCTCTATGTCGCTTGCTGGGGCCTTGGCGAGATGCACCAGTATGACGTGTCCGACCCGATGAACCCGGTTCTCGCAGGCAAGGTCGAGCTGGGCGGGATCGCGCGCGGCACCAAGCACCCTGGCGGCGGTGATTTCGCCTTCGGCCCGCAGATGGTCGAGATCAGTCGCGACGGAAAGCGAGTCTACTGGACCAACTCGCTTTATTCGACATGGGACAGCCAATTCTATCCGGACCAGGAAGGCGGCCAGATGGTCATGGCACATGTGGGCGAAAATGGCGGGCTGACGCTCGACAAGGATTTCTATGTCGATTTCCCCAAAGGCTACAGGGCGCACCAGATCCGGCTGGAGGGCGGAGACTGCTCGACCGACAGTTTCTGCTATCCCAACGTCTGAATGGCCCTCGAGGCAAGCACGATGACGGCTCTTTGGGGGGCCGTCATCCTGTCCGGTTTCTATCACGGGATCAATCCCGGGATGGGTTGGCCGCTCGCTGTGTCCGCGGGCCTGATGGAAGGTCGGCACCGGGCGCTGGAAAAGGCCATCGCCGCCCTGGCGTTGGGTCATTTTCTGGCGATGCTCGCGATCCTGCTGCCCTTTTCCATGCTGACCGCGCTGGTCGCGTGGGAAACAGAACTCCGCGTCGGCGCCGGGGCGCTCGTGATCGCTGCAGGCCTCTATCTTCTGATCAATCGCAGGCACCCGCGATTCCTGGCCCGGGTTCATCCGTCTCGACTGGTGCTTTGGTCCTTTCTGGCCGCCATGGCGCATGGCGCGGGGCTCATGCTTGTGCCGATTTATCTCGGAATTTGCGGCGTTGATCCGGGCGATGGCGGGCATGAGGCGGCACGCGGCCTGATGGAACAGAATGTCGCATCCGCCTTCCTCGTGGCTTTTGCGCACACCCTCGCCATGACCATCGCGGGGGGCATCATTGCCGTTGCGATCTATTTCTATTTTGGTCTGAAATTCCTCTCACGAACCTGGTTCAACCTCGATGTCGTCTGGGCATCGAGCCTCGTTCTCGTCGGCGGGTTCGGCATCTATCTCGCGCTTCATGGCCATTGAAGGACGACATTGATATGGCGTTCAATAGCCCGCCAGCTTCTTTCGCAACCGTTCCAGCATCGCGTCGCATTGCGCCAACTGGTCAAGCGCGATGAACTCGTCCGGCTTGTGCCCCTGCGCCATGTCGCCCGGACCACAGACCACCGTTTCTATACCGCGCGCCGCGAAATGCCCCGCCTCGGTGCCAAAGGAAACCTTGATCAACCCCGCCCCGGGAGCGATGTCACGGGCCAGCGCCACCGCCGGGCTGCCCGGCGCGGTGGCAAGACCGGGATAGGCCCCGATCTCTTCGATCTCCAACTCGGCCCCCGGCCCCGCCTGCCCGGCAATCTCGAACGCCGCCGCTTGCAGCCGGGCGATGATTCCATCACGCGTCTCTTCGGCCAGGTTGCGGATTTCAAATGCGATTTCGGCCCGGTCCGGCACGATGTTGAGTGCGCGCCCGCCCTGCATTACCCCGGCGTGAACCGTGCTGTATGGGATGGCGAACCCGGCGTCGCGCGCGCCCAACCGGGCCAGCCGCGCCTGCTCGGCGCGTAACGCGCCGATCATCTCGGCACCCAGATGCAGTGCATTTACGTAATCTGGCGCCTCGGCCGAATGCCCGGCCTGCCCCTGCGCGACCGCGCGCAGCGATGTCTTGCCCTTGTGCCCCAGCGCGATCTGCATCCCCGTCGGCTCACCGACGATACAGGCATCCGGCCGCCCCACGGTCTCGTCGATACGATCCAGCATCACCGGGATACCGCGACAGCCGATTTCCTCGTCCCAGGAAAAGGACAGCTTGAGCGGGCGAGCCAAGCCACCGGCCCGTTCTGCCGCGCTCAACATCGCGGCCAGGAACCCCTTCATGTCGGTGGTCCCGCGCCCGAACACGCGGTCGCCCGCACGGCGCAGCGTGAACGGGTCCGAAGACCATTCCTGTCCCGCCACCGGCACCACATCGACATGGCCCGAAAGCATCACGCCGCCCGGCCCTTCGGGTCCAATCGCGGCCAATAACCCCGATTTTCCCGCTCCGCCCTCGATCCGGTACACCCGTGCTCCCGCCGCGTCGAGCACCATGGCGGCATAGTCCACGATCTCGCCGTTCGGCGTATCGGTGAGCGAGGCAAAGCCCACCAGCCGTTCGAGATGCTCCAGCGTGCGGCTCATGCGGGCGTCTCCACCCGGGTGATTCCGGGGACATGGCCGCCCTCGACATAGCCACGCGCATGGTCGATGAAGGCCCGGATCGTCGGCAGACCCGCAGCCCCCCGGGCCATCACCAGCCCCAGATGCATCATACCCACCGACCCGGCCAACGGCACGAACGAGAGCGGCCGCCCGTCCGGGGCAAGGTCATTCAGCGGGCGGATATTGACGATGCCATAGCCGAACCCGTTGGCGACAAGGCTGCGCATCACCGCCATGTCGCGGGTGCGCTCGCCGATCAGGGGCGGCGTGCCGGTCTCGTCGAAAAACGACAGGAAATAGGCTGCGGAATGGGGCAGGTCGAGCAGGATCATCGGATGCATGGCCAACTCCGCTGCCGTCACCTCCGCCTGCCCGGCAAGCGGGTGATCCGCCGCCATCACAGCGTAGGGGCGCAAGGGCAAGAGCGGCACGAACTCCAGATCATCGGGAATGTTCATGTCATAGCTCAGCGCCACGTCCAGCTCGGCCCGACGCAACCCGTCGAAAATCCCTTCCTGGTCACGCTCGTATTGCCGGATACGCACCTCCGGGTAGCGCGTCTCGAAACCGCGGCGAAGCGCCGGCACGATAATCTGCGCAAAGGTCAAAAGGCAGCCAACCGCCAACGGTCCGCGCACGCTACCCGCGATCTCGCCCGCCAGACGGTTCAGTGCCTCGGCCTCGGCCAGCACACGGGACGCCTGTTCCATCACCTGCCGCCCGGCCTGGGTCAGCGACAAACCCTGCGCCCGGCGACGCACGAACAGCGGCAGGCCCAGCGTCTCTTCGAGCTGAGCTATCGCCGAGGAGATCGAGGGCGACGAGACGTTCACTGCCTCCGCCGCCCGCGCGATCGACCCGGCCCGGCCGACGGCAACGAAATACTCCAGCTGGCGCAGGGAAAACCGGTTCATTCGTCCCCCGGCACCCCGTAGGACGGTGCCCGCGTGGGATCCAGCGCACGGGTAACATAGTCGCGCAATTGCGGCTTGTAGACTTCCCAAGCGCGGGCCACCGCCTCGATCGGGCAGCCCTCGTCGATCCAGTCACAGCGTAGGTCGGCCACCGGCCATGGCACGTCATCGACGATCATTATCCCCGCCGAATGCACCGGCCCGGCCTCACCTCCCGCCGCCAACCCCTCGCGCATCGCCACGATCAGCCGGTCGCCCAGATGGCCGTCGGCTGCCTCGAACCCCGCCACGATGGCCGCAGGCACGCTTTCATTGGCCAGAAGATTACCCCCCGACGCCACGTCGCGCCCCTCGGCCTGCGTCCAGATGCCGAGCGAATTGGGCCCCGAATGAATCGCTGTGCGCCCCTGCCCGTCGATCGCCAGAACCTGCCGATAGTCGATATGACCGCCCGACCGTTGCACCTCGGCAATCGCCTCTCCGGCGCTCATGCCTCGGCCCATCACGTCCAGGACCAGCGGTCCCAGCCGCGGGTCGGTCACGTTCTGGCTCGCCACCGCGCCCGCCCCCGCCCGCGCATGAGAGCAGCGTGCCGCCACCGCTGGCGATGAAGACGAGATCGCCACCCCGAACATCCCCGTCTTGGCGCAGCGCGCCACCAGTGAAAATGTCATCTCCCCGCTCCTTCATCTTGCCGTAAATACTCCGGGGAGCGCGAGGGGCTGGCCCCTCGCCGCTTCCCTCTCAATCCGGGATCACCGCCGTGGCGTCGATCTCTACCAGCCATTCGGGCCGCGCCAGCGCCTGTACGACAAGCCCGGTCGAGACCGGATGCACACCGCGAATATACTCGCCCATCACACGATAAACCGCCTCGCGGTGGCGCACATCTGTGATATAGACGACCACCTTGACCAGATGCTCCATGCGCCCGCCGGCTTCTTCGATCAGTTGGCGGATGTTCTGCATCACCTTGTGGGTCTGCTCGCCCGGATCATGGCTGTCGATGTTCTTCGAATCGTCAAGGTTCTGGGGGCATTGCCCCCGCATCCACACGGTACGCCCGCCGTGCGTGACCACGGCCTGGCACAGGTCATTGTCGAGCGCCTGTTCGGGATATGTATCCCTGGTGTTGAAGGTGCGAATACGCTCATGCGCCACTGTTCGATCTCCTGTTCTGAGTGGGTCCGCAACCCACCACGGTTCATTCATCCAGGTGGAAATAATCCCGGCAATAGCGGATGAACCGCGCCGCCTGCGGTCCGGGAACAACACCACGCCGCGTGGCCAGCATCACCCGGTTGGGCCGCGCCGCCGCCCGCAAGGGCCGCGTGACCAGCAAATGCCCGTCATAACTCATCGTCGCCGCCGGGCGTGTGGACAGGATCGCATAGCCTAGCCCCTGCCCCACCAGCCCGCGCACCATCTCGAAACTCGACGAGCGATAGGCCACGTGCGGGCGAACCCCGGCCTCTTCGAGGATCGAAGTGAAATAATCCCCGCCCTGCGTCGCCCCCAGAAGGATCATCGGATGTTTTGCCAGATCTCGCGGCGTGATCTCGGGCAATTCTGCCAGCGGGTGATCCTGGGCCAGCAATACATAAGGCTCAAGCCGCGCAAGCTCCATCGCCTCGATCCCCTCGGGCAGCCCCGCATCGTAAAGCAGCGCCAGATCGGCTTCACCTGCCATCACCGCCTCCTGCACCCGGCGCTGGTCGCCCTCGATCAGGGCGATGCGCGCTGGCTCTTCGGCCCGGGCCATGCGCCGGATGATATCGGGCAGCAGGACCGGCCCGAAGGTGTGAAAGCATCCGACCCTGAGCACCCGACCTTCGGCCTCCTGCCCCGCCGCCACCGTCGCGGGCGTCTCGATCCGGGTCGCAGCACCATAGGCCCGGCGCGCATAGATCAGTGGTGAGCCGCCCTCGGCGATGAAGATGTCATCGACCTCACCAAAGAAAACGTGATGCGTACCTACCCGGTCGGACGAGATCACGTGGCAGTCGAACCCCACCAACGGATCGCGCACCCGTGGCGCGCCCGAACGCATCGGCGCCCAGTCGCAGCAATCGAACTTGTCGGCCAGCTGATCCCTGAATCGGCCGGCGAAGGCGTCCGAGATATAAGCTTGGTCATCCTTAAGGATATTGACGCAGAAGACCCCGTTGTCGATGATCTGCCGCGCCACCGGGCTTTGCTGATGGATGCAGATAAGCAGCGTCGGGCGCGGCGTGTCGGCACTCACGCTCGACATGGCCGAGACGGTGACGCCCCCGCGCCCTGCTCTGCCATCGGTCGTCACCACATTCACCGTCGCCGCCGCGTGGCTCATCCCGCCAAGGAATCTCTCGCGCAGCGCCGCGCCGGTGGCATGCCCCATATCCATCACCTCTTGAACGGCCCCTCAGGCACCGAGCTTCGCATAAAGGTACTGCGCGAAGTCATAATTCGGACGTTCAAGGTGGCTCAGGTGGCCCGGGCTTGCAAGGCCGGATGAAAGCCCGGCATAGACCTTCTCGGTGCAGCCCCGGTCCTCGACATTGACGTTATCCAGCAGGGTCTTGAGATCGGCAAAATTTTGTTGCGCGTCCGGGTCACCGGCATAATCGTCCGACATCCCGCCGCCAAAACGGATATGAACCTGCCCCGGCGTGAGCGGATGTAGCGAGAGATACCAGAAATACCCCGGCGTCAGCGTGATCATCAGGCTGGGATAGACCGCGATCAGGTAGGTCATGCGCCGCATATCCCCCTCCAGCCGGTCATTGGAGGGATGCGCCATCGCGATGCGCAGACTGTCATCCTTGAGGATCGTGTGATAATTGAACGCCGCCCGGCCCGGCGGGCACTCCATCTCGTCTAGCTTCGACAATCCCCCGATCGTGCCCGCGTGACAGACCGGCAGGTGATAGCTCTCCATGAAATTTTCGGCCAACACCTTCCAGTTGGTGTTCCAGACATGCTCCTCGTAAAACGTCTCGCTGTAGTTGGTCATGTTATAACCCGCGATCATCTCGCCCAGCTCGGCAAGCTGCATGGCAACCGGCCCCGCATCAGGGTTCAATGTGATGAAGACCCAGCCCAGCCATTCCTCACAGCGCACCTGTGGCAACTTGTAAGCCTCCTTGCAGAACCCCGCGTTGAGGCTCATCGCAGGGGCCCCTCGCAACGTGCCATCGAGGTTGTAGGTCCAGCCGTGATAGGGGCAGCTGAGCACACGCGCATGGCCCCGCCCCTCCAGCATGGTGGACATCCGGTGCAGGCATACGTTCGACATCGCCCGCAGGCCCTCCTCGCGGTCGCGGATCACCAACACCGGCTGACCAGCCAGTTCGGCGGTGATGTAGTCACCGGGTTCTTTCAACGCATCGGCGCGCCCCACGCAATACCACTCCCGCGCGAATATCTGCTCGATCTCGGCCTGCATGAACCCCTCCGAGGTGTATACCGAAGGCGGCATCGCATGGGCCCGCTCGAACGGCTGTGCCACGTTCGCGGCCAGTTCATGCAAAGCATCGGGTGTGTGGTCCTCGGGCATCCTGTTCTCTCCTTTCCCGCTCGGCTCACCGTGCTCAGGCGGTTCGTGCCGCCTGTGTATCGGGGCCTTCATAGGACATGTAGTTGCGCTGAATGCCAATCTGGTCGGCGATGAACCTGGCATCGTGCCACACGCCCCAGATGAACGAGGATCCGCGCCGCGACAGCCAAGGCAAGCCGAGGAAATAGACCCCCGATTCTTTCGACACGCCCCGCTGATGCGCGGGCTGGCCATCCGCGTCGAACGCATCGACCTGCAACCACCCGTAATCGAGCGAAAATCCCGTCGCCCAAAGCACCGTGCTTACTCCCGCCTGTTTCAGGTCCAGTTCGGCCAATGGGTGGGTTACGCAATCCGGGTCCGGTCCGATCACCCGAGCCTGCGGTTCCTCGCGCAGGTCGAGCCCGTTGCACACCACATAGTCATCCGCCGCATCCAGAACCGACAGGTAATTCGCATCGCCCCGCGCGATCGTATCGGCCAGGTTCTGCGCAAAGCTCAACTTGCCTGCCGCATAACCCTCTGTTCGCCCGACCAGCGTGATCCCCTGCGCCGCAAGGCTGCGAAAATCCACCGTGTGCCCGCCATGTGCGCCGCTGACCGCGATGGTCACATGTTCGGCCCCAACCGGCGGTGTGGCCAGATCCCACAGGCCCAGTACTCCCAGCCACCAGCAATAATCACGCCCGCGATAGGCGCGGGGCGGCCGGTCATGCGGCCCGACCGACAGGTAGACCTTGCGCCCGGCGCGGGCCAGTTCGTCGGCGATCTGCACGCCGGACGATCCCGCCCCTACCACAAGGACCGCGCCCTCGGGCAATTGGCCGGGGTTGCGGTAATCGGCCGAATGCAACTGCGTCACCCTCGCATCGGCAGGCAGGATCTCCGGGATCACCGGCTTCTGGAACGGTCCGGTGGCGGCCACCACCCGCTCGGCCTCGATCACCCCGGCGCTGGTCTCGGCGGTAAAGCCGGGGCGGCCCGCGTTTCGGGTCACCCGCCTGACCTCGACGCCGCAACGGACCGGCGCCTCGATCAGCCTGGCATATTCCTCGAAATAGGCTGCCATCCGCTCCTTGGGGGCAAAGCTGTCGGGTTCAATATCGTCGAATTCCAGCGTCGGGAACCGATCGTGCCAGGCCGGCCCGTTGGCCACCAGGGAATCCCAGCGGCAGGTCCTCCAGCGTTCCGCGATCCGGTCGCGCTCCAGTACAATATGCGGCACTGCCGCGCGCCCAAGATGCTCGCTCATGGCGAGGCCTGCCTGCCCGCCCCCTACGATCAGCGTGTCGGTCTTTTCAACATGCATTTCCATGTCCTTTTCTGGCCAAATCCTCCCGATGCGCCGTTCCAGGCGGTCATCAAGGGAAAGGATTTCGAGATTCGCTTTGCCGCCAGAATGCCGCACCCGCTATCTTAGGGGGAAGTAAATTTATCAAGGGGTATGATTAGAAAAAATCTAAGCAAAGGCATAGCACGCCAATAACTCATGAATCGGGCCATCAGCCCGCAATTGTGACCGATACAATCCGAACCGCTCTGCACGCTCCTCGACGATCCGCGCCACCGGCCCGAGACAGGTCGCCAGCCGCGCCTCGTCGCGCGCGCTGATGCCGCGCCCGAACCGGCTCAGCGTGACATGCGGGCGAAACCGCTCCCGCCCCAGTTCAATCCCCGCGTCCCGCGCCGCCTGCCGCACCGCGCGGCGCGCCGCCACAAGATAGGGGTCGGGTGCCAGCGCAGCGAAAGCCAGCATTGGCTTACGCCCCTCAAACACATCGCGCCCCGTCACCCGCAGAAACGGCGCGGCCAGTTTAAGCCCCGACAACACCCCGTGCAAATCACGCAACCGCCCCGCATCCACGTCGCCCAGAAAGGCCAGCGTCAGGTGCAGGTTCTCTTCTGACACATGCCGCCCCGGCAGCCCCGCCTGCATTCTTTGCAAAGCGTGTCGCAGCTTCTCGGGCAATTCCAACGCTACAAAAGCTCGCATCGCTTTCTCTTTTGTCGGTCGCGTTCGTTTCAATCCACGCGCTCCGCGAGGAAACGATATCGACACTCACACGCGAATCACGAATGGATTCCACATGCAGAGCGACTCCTCAGAAATCTGCACCCCTCATCAAGACCGGTATCAGGTCTCGGGCACATCACCTTGGAGAAGCATTCGCAGTAACCTCATGTCGATATTGCCCCCCGAGAGGACCACGCCAACCTTGCGTCCCCTGAGACTGTCTTTTTCCTTGCAGGCAAGCGCCAGTCCCGCGGCCCCTGCCCCTTCGGCAAGATTATGGGTCGCCGTGTAGAAAAGTCTTATTGCGTCGGCAATATCCGCATCGCTCACCGTTCCTATATGGTGTGCCTTTTCTGAATAGATGTCGAACGCCGCCTGAACCGGTACGCGCACTGCCATTCCATCGGCAAATGTTGCGGCGGAATCGGACTCGACCAGATGCCCAGCCTCAACCGAACGCTTCGCGCCGTCCGCTCGTTCCGAGACCACAGCCACTATTTCACTCGAGAGCCCAAGGGCATCGCGAGCCGCGATCGTGCCACACAGCCCTGACCCGCAACCGAGTGGAACATAGACCACTTCGAGGTCAGGATGGGCGCGAAACAGTTCAAGACCATAAGTCGCCACTCCGCGCACCAATTCTTTATGAAATGGCGGCACAGGAAATAGCGGCTCGGACTCAGCCGTACGCATCGCAGCCTCGCGCGCCTCGTCGAAGTCGGTGCCATGCTCGACCAACTCGGCCCCGAATGCGCGCATGGCGGCGTTCTTTTCGGTCGAATTGCCGTGCGGGACAAAGATCTTGGCCCTGAGCCCCATCGCCGTAGCCGCCCTTGCCTGTGACTGGCCGTGATTGCCACGGGTCGCGGTCACGATGCCCTCCATCTGCGGATGATTGCGTTTGAGCCACTCCATGAAGGTGATCCCACCACGCACTTTGAACGCGCCGGTGGGGGCATGGTTCTCATGCTTGATGATCACCTTCGTACCCAGCGCCTGTGCCAGCAGCGGCCAGTCATGCGCCGGGGTGGGCGCCATGTATCGAGTGACGAGGCGGTGTGCATCATCAAGTTCGGCTTGGGTGAACATCGGCCCCTCCGGTTTCTCGGTTCAAGAGTGGCAGGCCGCAACGCCGCGGTAAAGCCCGTGCCGCGCGGCGCTGTGCATTTCGCTGGTTGCGGTGTAACAGGGGGCATGACGATCCTCTCGCTCACTTCGGTTCCGCCGCGGTTCGCGCAGCTTGGCCCGGTTCTCGCCAGCCTCGTCGGGCAGGGCGCCGACAGGGTGATCTTGGCACTGGCACGACAGTACACCCGGTTTCCGGGCCCGGTCACGCCCCCCGCCCTGCCCGAAGGTGTCAAGATCATATGGAGTGAGGATTTCGGCCCGGCGACCAAGATCCTCGCGGCACAGCGCGCCTATCCCGATGCCGAGATCGTCTATTGCGACGACGATTGCCTTTATGCGCCCGGCTGGCTTTCTGCACTCCGCGATGGCCCGGGAGTGCGGGCGGGATCGGTGTTTGATGCGCGCCGGTTGAAGCGGCAGGGCGGCGTGGTGGCCCAGGGATTTGCCGGGGTGCGATTGCCAGCCGGTTTTGCGCCGTTCACGCCGCCCCCCGCGGCGTGCCTGCTGGCCGACGATCTGTGGCTTTCGGCGGAAATGGCGGCGCGTGGCGTTTCGATCACAAGCAGCCGCGCGGCGCGGGCGCATGTCACGACGCTCAAGTCGAGCCACGGGTTGCAGGATCTCGACCGGCGCGACACCTATGAACAGGCGGTGGCGATCGTTCACTCCATATGGAGGGTCTGGCCCCCTACCTGACCCGTGACGCCGGTGCCAGCTTCAGTGCACCGTCACCGGCGCGAGATCGTTCTGCCGGGCCAGCGCGAATGCAAGCGAGCGGTCGCGCACGAGCGCAAGTTGTTCGCCATCCGAACTGTGCACCGCGTAGAGGCTTTCCAACCCGCTAGCCTGCGCCTGAACCTCCTCGGGCAGATCCTTTACCGCGACCTTGCGCACATAAACGATGCGGTTTTCTTCACCGGCGCCGAAATCATATTTCGTATCCATGACTTATCCTTTCCTAATCTGGATCGTCTGCACCACTGTCTCGGGCTCAGCCCGGGTCAGATCGACATGCAGAAGACCGTTTTCCATCACGGCTTCGCCCACCTCGACTCCATCGGCGAGCACGAAACTGCGCTGGAACTGTCGCGCGGCAATGCCGCGATGCAGAAACACCCGGCCATCGCTGTCGTCATGTTGGCGACCGCGGATCACCAGTTGCCGGTCCTCAATCGTGATCGCCAGATCCCGCTGCGAGAACCCCGCCACGGCGAGCGTTATCCGATAGGAATTTTCCGAAGTCTGTTCGATATTGAAGGGAGGATAACCTTCGTTACCGGATTTGGCATTGCGTTCGAGCAAGCGCTCCAGCTGTTCGAAGCCCAGAAGGTAGGGGGCCGATCCCAGGGAAAGTTTCGTCATTGACACGGTCCTTTACGCATTCAAGCGACAGTGTTTTCATCCCGGGCCCCGTTCCGGCGACCCGCTGAAGAGATATGGGGGGTCTTGCGCGTCGCTGCAAGGGCTATGCGGAATGACGCCATTTCAGTATCTTATATTGACCGTCGTTTTGGGGGAATCACACCGGATATGAACGCGCCTTTCGACATTTCGATGAAAACCGACGAGGTGCTTCGCATCGAGTTGGAGGTCTTTCGCCGCGAACATCGTGAACTCGACGAATCCATTCGCGTGATGCAAGAGCGCGGCACCGCAGACCAGTTAATGCTGCAGCGACTGAAAAAGAAGAAACTGGCGCTCAAGGATATCATCGCCCGAATCGAGGATCGGCTGACGCCGGATATCATTGCGTAACACCCTGATTTGCCTATAGTGCGGAATTTCTGTGAAGCCGGTCAACCGGGGAGCGATCATGAGCCAAACAAGGGTCGGAATCATCATGGGCAGCCAGTCGGACTGGCCCACGATGAAAGAGGCAGCGGATATTCTCAATGAGCTGGGCGTGGCCTATGAGGCACGGATCGTTTCAGCCCACCGCACGCCGGACCGGCTTTGGGAGTACGGCAGAACGGCGGTGTCGCGTGGGCTTCACGTGATTATCGCGGGCGCAGGCGGGGCGGCGCATCTTCCCGGCATGATGGCCTCTAAAACGCGGGTGCCGGTGATTGGCGTGCCGGTACTGACCAAGGCGCTTTCGGGAATCGACAGTCTTTACTCCATTGTACAGATGCCCAAAGGCTTCCCGGTCGCAACAATGGCGATCGGGGCGGCGGGCGCCGCCAATGCCGGACTGATGGCGGCCGGCATCCTGGCCGTGAGCGACCCGGAACTTGCCGGTCGGCTGGATGATTGGCGCTCCGCATTGTCGGCCTCGATCCCCGAGGAACCAAGCGATGCGTGAATCCCTGCCCCCTGGATCTGTGATCGGCATACTCGGAGGCGGACAATTGGGCCGCATGCTGTCGGTCGCCGCCGCGCGTCTGGGCTACAAGACCGCGATTTTCGAGCCAGGTGGCGATTGCCCGGCCAGCCATGTCGCCAATTTCCACATGCAGGCGGCGTATGAGGACGAAGCGGCGCTGCGGAAATTTGCCGAAGGCGTCGATCTCATCACCTATGAGTTCGAGAACGTGCCCACATCGGCGCTCGACATTCTAGATGCCCTGCGCCCTATCCGACCTGGGCGCGAGGCACTCAGGATCAGCCAGGATCGGATCAACGAGAAGGATTTCCTGTCGGGGCTCGGGCTGCTTGTGGCGCCTTACAGGACAGTCAATTCCGAAGACGATCTGCGCGCAGGCCTGGAAGAAATCGGCACGCCCGCGATCCTCAAGACCTGCCGCTTTGGGTATGACGGCAAGGGGCAGGCGCAGCTGTCCTCGCCCGACGACATCGCCGTCGCATGGGCGACCATGATGGGCGCCGCATCGGTGCTGGAAGGGTTCGTGGAGTTCAGCCACGAGGTTTCGGTGATCGCGGCGCGCGGACTTGACGGGTCGGTCGCGGCATTCGACCCGGGTAATAACGTCCACGAGGGCGGCATTCTGCGCACCACCACGGTTCCGGCGACCCTGACGGCCACACAGCGGGCCGACGCGGTGCTTCTGGCCGCTAAGGTCCTCAACGCGCTCGATTATGTCGGCGTGCTCGGGGTTGAGCTGTTCGTGACCCGAAATGGCCTCATGGTGAATGAGATCGCGCCGCGTGTGCATAATTCCGGCCACTGGACGCAGCAGGGCTGTGCCGTGGACCAGTTCGAACAGCACATCCGCGCGATCACCGGCTGGCCGTTGGGCGATGGCACCCGCCATGCCGACGTGGTGATGGAAAACCTGATCGGTGAAGACATGGCCCGGGTGCCGGCGCTTGCGACCGAGCGGGATGTGGCCATCCACCTTTACGGCAAGGCAGACGTGAAACCTGGCCGCAAGATGGGGCATGTCAACCGGATCATTCGTTGAGCCGACAGGAGTGGGATCCCCCCCTGCATCCTTCGGATATTCGAAGGGGATCTTCCAACTCGCTTTGGATTGCTTGGTTTCTTGCCGGGCTATCGAAATGGGCCGGGAGAGTCGCGCCGCCTCACCACGCGATATTAGCGAAACGGAGGCGAATATAGCAACCCGCCATCAGTCCACTGCGCATTGAGGCCGCGCGAGAGGCCGATTGGGGTATCTTCACCGATATTCCTGGCAAAAATCTCGCCATAGTTACCACCCGCACTGATCGCGTTGACAGCCCAGTCAGCTGAAAGCCCAAGCATTTCACCAAGGTTCCCTTCGGTGCCCAGCAACCGGTTGATCTCGGGATTGTTGCCCGGAGCCGACGCCATTTCACTTACATTGGCCGAGGTGATGCCCAACTCCTCGGCAGAAATAAGCGCGTTGAGTGTCCAGCGCACGACATCGCTCCATTCTTCATCCCCGTGGCGAACCAGAGGTCCCAGCGGCTCCTTCGAAACGATTTCCGGCAGGATCACATGGTCGCCCGGGTTTTCGAAAGTGGCACGAGTCGCAGCAAGGCCCGAAATGTCTGTCGTGTACGTGTCGCACTCTCCAGCAAGATATCTTTTTTGGCCGTCGGCATTGCTCTCAACAGGCACCGGCTCGTAGCTGATGTTGTTCTTGCGAAAGAAATCAGCGAGGTTCAGTTCAGTTGTCGTGCCGGTCTGGATGCAAACGGTCGCACCATCAAGTTCCTTGGCCGAGCTCACGCCCAGCGCCTTGGGCACCATAAAGCCTTGTCCATCATAGTAATTGATCCCGACGAACGTGAACTTCAGGTCCACATCGCGCGAAAAGGTCCAACTGGTATTGCGCGCCAGCAGGTCAACCTCGCCGGACGCGAGCGCCGTAAAGCGTGTTTTTCCGCTCGTGCTGACAAACTCGACAGCCTTCGGGTCGCCAATTATAGCAGCCGCCACTGCACGGCAAATCGCCACGTCGAACCCATGCCATTCGTCATTTCCGTCCGGGGCGGCAAAGCCGACGAGAGGTGTGGTCACACCACAATTCAGCGTGCCGCGTGCTTTCACGTCGTCAAGCGTGCCAGCAGCCCCGGTGCCCGCCGCGAGTCCCGCGACCGTGAGAGCACCAAGAAATACGGTTCTCGTCATGTTTACCTCTTCAAGATTTTCCACCGCTTCAACGGTGGTTCTTTCGGTCATTGCTTAACCGGAACAAACTTGGGTAACCAGTCTCCCAATGGCGGAGAGTTTGGTCGGATTTGTCGATGCAGGTCAAGAGACCCATGGCACTTCGCCGGGCTTGACCCGGCAATTACTCGTTAGGGGACTCGCATATCCAAGTACCCTCAATCTGGTCTAAACGACCGCAATGTCGGTGCGCGAAAACTCGAAGAACCGCATTGCATGAGAAAAAGCCCGTTCTTTCATCGCAGACGCCTCTTCCGCCTCAAGGTCGCGCCCCCATTGCTCACACTGCCATGTCTCGTCAACACGTGACAACGCCCACAGTTCCTGCGCCGGCTTGACCCGCTCGGCGGCGGCAAGGCCCAGCACGAAAGACCCGCTCAAACCGACCAGATCGTGAAACCCAGTCAACTCAAAGGCGTTCATCGACTTGGTAATTCCCTGAATTTTCACAATGGAATCCAAATCTTGCGGCTCGTACATCACACCGTTCACCGGAGAAAGCGCAATATCGTGACGGGCCTTTATCCAGTCCAGCATCGGATTCCACGCCGCTGCCTGCCGCGCGACCAACTCCTCCGGCGCTTCGGCACGATAGCATAGCAGATCGCTGTCGCCATAGGCGGCGATCATCGCAGCCACCTCGTCGTGCTGGGCACGCACCTTGTCGATGGCGGCATTGGCCGAGCGGGTAAAGGGCATGGTTTGCGGATCGATCACTTCGCCCTGCGCATTCCATTCCGCGGCCACCGCTTGAGCCAGCTTTTCTGTCGGCAGCACCAGCGGCGCCTTCGCTGGGCTGCGCACCGGGCGCCCATCGAGCAGGATGCCAAACTCCGAGGCTTCGGCCTCGGGGGCGATAATGGCCTCTTTCCAGAAGCGCCTGGCTTTCCATTCACTCATGAACGATTCTCTCCCTTAAGGTTCAGAGCCCAAGTCACCGCGCCGGGCAGTTCGGTCATGTCATGCACCACCCGATCCGCGACCAGCGTTTCAGGCGCGTGATAGCCCCAGCCAACGCCCAGCGCACCCACACCGGCGGAGCGGGCCATTTCCATGTCGAAACTGGTGTCGCCAACCATTACCGCGTCGCGCGGCCCGACACCCGCCTCGCCCAGTGCGGCAACGAGCATGGCGGGATGCGGTTTGGAGGGGTGAAAATCGGCCACCTGCCGGGTCACGAAAAATCGCTCGAGCCCATGCGCCTCGACCAGCACATCGAGACCACGTTTAGATTTGCCGGTGGCCACCCCCATCAAGAGGAAAGGATCATGCGCCAGCTCGTCCAGCACCGCACGCGCGCCCGGATAGAGCGGCGAGGCGCCGTTGACGCGGCGCTGATCGAAATAAGCCTGCTTGTAGCCCGCAACCAGCCGCGCCCGACGCGCTTCCGACAAAGCCGGGGCAAGCCGCGCCACCGCGTGATCGAGCGAAAGCCCGACAATCGAAAGGACCGCCGCACGGTCGGGGGCATCAAGCGATTCCGCGGCAAAGGCTGCACCCATGGCCGAAAAAATCTCGGCTTGGCTGTCCGACAGCGTGCCATCAACATCGAAAACGACCAAGCGCAATCGACTCATTTTACCGCCTCGAACGGGTCGGCGGCGGCTAGATCGGGGGACCAACCGAAGGTTTCAAACGTATGCGCCATGTGATCGGGCAAGGGAGCGGTAACGGTCACATCCCGCCCCGTGACCGGGTGTTCGAACCCTATTGAACGGGCATGCAGATGCAGCTTGTTCGAGATGATCCCGCCCAGTCTTGAACCCCATCCATCGCCCAGGTTTTCCTGACTCGAACCGCCATATTTGCCGTCACCCACGATCGGATGCCCGATCTCGGCCATGTGCGCGCGCAGTTGATGGGTGCGCCCTGTGATCGGCTCCATCGCGACCCAAGCGGCACGTTCTGCGACGCGGTAGAGCGTGGCATATTGCGTGATTGCACGTTTCGCGCCCGGGGTCCGGTCGATCTCGTCGGGGTGGACGCACAGCATCTTTTCACCCTGCCCCTGGCCCCCACCCGGCGCCTTGACAAGGCCATACTTGATCTCGCCCAGATAGGGGCGCGGCACACCGGCCACCACGGCCCAGTATATCTTGCGCGTGGCGCGATGCCGGATGGCCGCCGTAAGCGCCTGCGCCACCGCGCGGCTACGCGCCAGCAACAGCACACCAGAAGTGTCCTTGTCGAGCCGATGCACAAGGCGCGGTTTCTCGTCCCACCCGAACTTGAGCGCCTCGGACAGCCCATCGACATGGCGGGTCTGCTTGCTGCCGCCCTGGGTGGGCAGGCCCGGCGGCTTGTTAAGCGCGATGATGTGATCGTCATGCCAGATCACGGACGCCTGGATCATCCGGGCGTCTGCCTCGCTGATCGTCGATTTCGGTGCCGGCTTTGGCGCCGCGTCCGGTTCGGGCAGCGGCGGGATGCGCACTTTCTGCCCTACCACCAGCCGATGCGCGGGCTTCACCCGCCCGCCATCGACGCGCACCTCGCCCTTGCGGCACATCTTTTCGATCCGGCCTTGCGGCAAATTCGGGAAATGCCGCCGGAACCAGCGGTCGAGCCGCTGATCGCCATCGCCCGGACCCACTGTGATGGTTTGCACGCTGTTCATTGCAGGGCCCCACGGGCAACGAATATACCCAACACAAGCGCACCAACGGACAATAGCACCGAAACGGCGACGTAAAGCGCCGCAAATCCCGCCTGCTCCTTTTCCCAAAGCACATAAACATCGAGCGAGAAGGCCGAGAATGTCGTAAACCCGCCCAAGATCCCAGTCATCAGGAAAGGTGCGAGGCGCATCGCATCCTTCGAGGCCAGTGTCACGAACAGGACCCCCATCAGCAACGAGCCCACCACGTTGACCACCAGCGTACCCCAGGGATAGCCCGACCCCATCAGCCGCGCCGCACCCGCGAAACTGAGATACCGGAGCGAAGCCCCGATCGCGCCACCAAGGGCCACTTGCAATAAGGTTGTGAACATGGGTGGTCTGTCTCAGGGGGCGGGCGGTTTGTCAAGTTGGGGCAGGTATGCGCTGCGGGCCAGCTTCATCTCCCGCGCTGAAGCCGCTGTTTGGTGAACCAGTCGAGCCGTTTTTTCAACTCGCGTTCGAATCCGCGTTCGACCGGCTGGTAAAGGACCGGGCGTTTCATGCCCTCGGGGAAATAGTTCTGCCCCGAGAACCCGTCTTCGGCTTCGTGGTCATAGGCATAACCCGCACCATAGCCCTGGTCCTTCATCAACGCGGTCGGTGCGTTCAGGATATGCTTGGGCGGCGGTTCCGAGCCGGTTTTCTTGGCCTGCGCGCGGGCGGCCTTGTAGGCCGCATAGCCCGCGTTCGATTTTGGCGCCAGCGCCAGATAGACCAGCGCCTGCGCAAGTGCAAGTTCACCCTCGGGGCTGCCGAGCCGCTCATAGACTTCCCAAGCATGCAGGCAATGGGTCTGAGCGTTGGGATCGGCCAGGCCGATATCCTCGATCGCCATGCGAGTGATGCGCCTGGCGAGGTAACGCGGGTCTTCGCCGCCTTCAAGCATCCGCGCAAGCCAGTAAAGTGCGGCGTCCGGGTCTGAGCCGCGCACTGACTTGTGCAGCGCCGAGATCAGGTTGAAATGCTCATCGCCCGACTTGTCGTATTGCGCCGCCCGCCGCATCAGCCGCATGGTCAACGCCTTGGTATCGTGCTTGCCGTCAGCCTTCCACGCCATCACCTGTTCAATGAGGTTCAACAGTGCGCGCCCGTCGCCATCGGCCATTTCCAGAAGCGCCTCGCGCGCAGGCCCGTCGAGCGGCAGAGTTCGGCCCAGATCACTTTCGGCGCGCTGTGCCAGCCGTTCGAGATCGGCCAGTTCCAGCCGGGTCAGCACCAGCACCTGCGCGCGGCTGAGAAGAGCAGCGTTCAACTCGAAACTCGGGTTCTCGGTGGTGGCGCCCACCAGAAGGATCGTGCCATCCTCCATATGCGGCAGGAAACTGTCCTGCTGCGCTTTGTTGAAGCGGTGGATCTCATCGACGAAAAGCAACGTGCCCTGTCCGTTGGCGCGCCTGTGTTTTGCGGCCTCGAAAACCTTGCGCAACTCGGACACGCCCGAGAAGATCGCGCTGATCTGTTCAAAATGCAGATCGGTCTCGTCCGCGAGCAGCCGTGCGATGGTGGTCTTGCCCACGCCGGGCGGTCCCCAGAATATGAGCGACGACAGCGAGCCTGAGGCCAGCATCGCCCCCAGCGGCGCATCGGGGCCGAGCACCTGATCCTGTCCGATCACCTCCGATAGTGCGCGCGGGCGCAGCCGGTCGGCCAGCGGGCGCGGACCCTTGGGCGGCCCGGTAGCACCCGGGGCGGTATCGAACAGGTCGCTCATCAGAGCCGGAACCGCATCACGCGGCGCTGTGTGCCGCGCTGCACCTCGAGCGAGAGCCGGCGCGACGCCCCTTCGAGAAGTTGCAGGGCGGTGTCAGTGTCATCCACCGCGACATCGTTGATCGCGCGCAGGATATCCCCCCTTGCCAGCCCGGCGCGCGGCCCGGACGGGCCAGGATCGGAGACCACCACACCTTCGGATGAGAGCGGCAGACCAAGTTCGGCCAACACGGCCGGGTTGATGTTAGACAATTCAAGCAAGGGAATCGCCGCATTGCGCGAGCTCGTGCGCGTATCACGCAGCGGCGTTTCGGGCGCCGCGAGAAGCAGCACCTCGACCTGCGTCTCGTCGCCGTCGCGCACATGGGTAACGCTGACCCGGTTGCCCAGCCCGGCAACGCTCATCCGATAGACCATCTCGTCCGGCGTATTTACCGGCTGATCATCGACGGCCATGACCACGTCGCCGGGGCGAATTCCCGCGTCGAGAAACGGGCTGACCGGGTGCAGTTCGGAAATCACGATCCCGCGCGGCGTGCCGAGTCCGAGGCTTTCGGCGATATCGCTGTCGACCGGCTGTCCGTTCATCCCCGCCCATGGGCGCAGGAATTTCTCATGCCCAGCCTCGGCCTGTTCCACGAAGCGCGCCACCAGCGTGGCCGGTATGGCGAACCCGATCCCGTTCGACCCGCCCGAGCGCGTGAGAATGCGAGTGTTGATCCCGATCAGCCGCCCGCTCACATCGACCAGCGCGCCGCCGGAATTGCCCGGGTTGATCGGCGCATCGGTCTGAATGTAATAGCCCCGCGATGACCCCGTGGCCGTACCCGACCGCGCCAGCCCCGAGACGATCCCGCTCGTTACCGTCTGGCCCACGCCAAACGGGTTGCCGATCGCCAGAACCAGTTCGCCCACCTCGATTGTATCGCTGTCGCGAATGTCGAGGTGCGGCAGCCCCTCGCCGCCACGGATCCGCAGGATGGCGAGATCCGCCTCCTGGTCGGCAAGCAGTATCTCGGCCTCGAATTCGCGCCGGTCATTGAGAACAACCCGGATATCCTGTGCCCCGCCGACCACGTGGAAATTCGACACCATGATCCCGTCGGCGGTCAGGATCACCCCCGAACCGAGGCTGTTCTGCACCTGCGGGCGGGAGGCGCCGAAGCCCTCAAAGAAATCGCGAAAGAACGGATCATCGGCAAACGGGCTGCTCTGACGCTTCTCGACGACGCGCCTTGCGTAGATGTTGACCACGGCCGGCGCCGCCTCCTTGACCAACGGCGCAAAGCCAAGCGCGATCTCGCCCTGGCTTTGCGGAATGCGGGTCTCGGCGGCCAGCGGGGTGGCGATCACGACCGCGATCAGGGCAAGTATGAGACGCATTCCGACCTCCCTTGGACTGGACCAGATATGCGGAGCGCGCCGCCGGAATGCAAGTCGGGGCAAACGCTAAACCCCCGCCACGTGGACGGGGGTTTCATGAATTCATCAGGGGCGCGAGGATCAGCCCTCGCCCATCTCCGCCGCGTCCTCGGCGGCGACGCGGGCCTTGTCGGCGGCGCCCTTGGCGTCGGGGTCGCGGTCAACCAGTTCAATGATTGCCATCGGTGCCATGTCGCCATAGCGGAACCCGGCCTTGAGAACACGGGTGTAACCACCACTGCGCTCGGCATAGCGCGGGCCAAGAACTTCAAAGAGCTTGGCCACGTCCTTGTCCTGCTTAAGCTGCGCCGCGGCCTGGCGGCGGGCATGCAGATCGCCGCGTTTGCCCAGCGTGATCATCTTATCCATCACCCGCTTGAGTTCCTTGGCCTTGGGCAAGGTGGTCTTGATCTGCTCATGCTCGATGAGCGACCCGGCCATGTTCGAGAAGAGCGCCTTGCGGTGCTCATGTGTGCGGTTGAGGCGGCGATAGCCTTTTGCATGACGCATGTGTCTTACTCCTAATTGCCCTCTACGGGCTGTTTTGCTTTGTCCGGCCGGCGATGCGTGTCACCGGCTCTCCTTGGGGCAGGGTTGCCCTGGGCTCGAGTTGCCCCCACCCTACGATCCGTCCGTAGAGTGGGAACCAATTCATAATGCCTCAAAAGGCATCCTCGAATTTCTTGGCGAGGTCTTCGATATTGTCCGGCGGCCAGTCCTCCACATCCATCCCGAGATGCAAGCCCATGCCCGAGAGAACTTCCTTGATCTCGTTGAGAGACTTGCGGCCGAAGTTCGGGGTGCGAAGCATCTCCGCCTCGGTCTTCTGGATCAGATCGCCGATATATACAATGTTGTCGTTCTTGAGACAGTTGGCCGAACGCACCGAAAGCTCAAGTTCATCGACTTTCTTGAGCAGAAGCGGATTGAATTCGAGCCCATCATCTTCAACCTCCCGACCCGAAGCCTCAGGCTCGTCGAAGTTAACGAAGATCGACAATTGATCCTGAAGGATACGCGCCGCGAACGCTACTGCGTCATCCGGCGAGATCGATCCGTCGGTCTCAAGTTTGAGCGTCAGCTTGTCATAATCAAGCACTTGCCCTTCGCGCGTCGGCTGAACATCATAAGAGACTTTCGTGATCGGCGAATAGATCGCGTCGATCGGAATGAGCCCGATGGGTGCATCCTCCGGCTTGTTCTTGTCTGCCGCAACATAACCCTTACCAGTGTTCACACTAAGTTCCATATAGACATCCGCACCTTCATCAAGGTGACAGATCACATGCTCCTTGTTTAGGACCTCGATGCCCGCGCTGTCGGAGATGTCGGCGGCAGTAACAGCGCCGGGGCCCTTGGCATTGATCGATAGACGCTTGGGACCCTCGACCTCCATACGCAGCGCAACACCCTTCAGGTTCAGGACAATATCGGTCACATCCTCACGCACACCCGGCACCGACGAGAACTCATGAAGCACATTGTCGATCTGAACGCTGGTGATCGCGGCACCTTGCAAGGAGCTCATCAGCACCCGACGCAGCGCGTTGCCCAGTGTCAGGCCGAAACCCCGCTCAAGCGGCTCTGCAATAACGGTTGCCTGACGTGCCGGATCACCACCCGGCCTAACGTCCAACTGCGTGGGTTTGATCAGTTCCTGCCAGTTCTTGTGGATCATGCGTCCCTCCATTCCTGTCTTTCGCCCCATGTCCAAAGGCAAAAGACGCCCGAGGTTTAAAATGACGGCAAGAGGCCGGGCATAGGTGCCAGGCCCCTCTTAGTTGCAAGCAATCAGACGCGGCGGCGCTTTGGCGGACGACAGCCGTTGTGAGCTATCGGGGTCACATCACGGATCGAGGTGATGTTGAACCCGGCGGCAGCCAGTGCGCGGAGCGCCGACTCGCGACCTGAACCGGGGCCCTGCACTTCCACTTCTAGCGTTTTAACGCCGTGCTCCTGCGCCTTGCGGCCGGCGTCTTCGGCAGCCATCTGCGCTGCGTACGGGGTCGATTTACGCGACCCCTTGAATCCCATCGTTCCGGCTGACGACCAGGAGATTGCATTACCCTGCACATCCGAAATGAGGATTTTGGTGTTATTGAAACTGGAATTCACGTGTGCAACGCCAGCAGCGATGTTCTTGGAGACCTTTTTCTTGCCCCCGCGACGAATCTCTCGTGCCATTTATAAAGCTCCCCTTACTTCTTCTTGCCGGCAATGGCCTTTGCCGGGCCCTTGCGCGTACGTGCGTTCGTATGAGTGCGCTGACCACGCACGGGGAGGTTGCGACGATGGCGCAGGCCGCGATAGCAACCCAGATCCATCAGGCGCTTGATGTTCATCTGCACCTCGCGGCGCAGATCGCCTTCGACGGTATAGTTCGTGTCGATATGCTCGCGGATAGCCACGGCTTCGGAGTCCGAGAGCTCGTTTACACGGCGAGAATGGTCGATGCCCACGGCATCGCAAATGGACCGCGCCGCAGAGGGGCCGATTCCTGTAATATAGGTGAGGGCAATCGGGACCCGCTTGTGGGTCGGGATATTGACGCCGGCGATACGTGCCACGTTTCTTTTCCTTTCGTTGCGGTTCCGTAACTCCAGAACCTTTTTTCACAACGCAGGCCCGAGGCGCTTTCCGCTCCGGGCCGCAGCTGATTTCGAGATGATGTCCGATGCCGGGGGCGACCCGGCGAGAATCGGTTCCCAAGGGGATGGTGCTGGGTATTGGGAATTCGTTAGGGCGTCAAGCCCCGGATATGCACTTTTCGATCCACGCCCATTTCTGTGTGGAAAAGGCGGCAAACCAGACTTTCAAAGACTTCAATCAGCCGTCCAACACCGTCGAAATCGCGGCTTGCACTTCGCCGATCTCGCCCAGTCCGTCTACCACTTTCAACAGGCCTTTGGCATGGTAATAACCGATCAATGGCGATGTCTTCTTGTAATATTCCATCAGTCGCTGCTTGACGCTTTCCGCGTTGTCGTCGGCACGCACTGGCAGGCCGGCTGCGCGAGCCTCCTCGGCCCTGTTGACAATACGCTTGACAAGCGTTTCATCATCGACTCGCAACTCGATCACCGCGTCTAGGTCCTCTCCCTGTTCGGTCAACAGATCACCGAGCGCGTCAGCCTGCGCCAGGGTACGAGGAAACCCGTCAAAGATGAAGCCGCCGCGCGTTTCGCCCCGAAGCTTCTCGCGGATCAGGCCGATCACTATCTCATCGGTGACCAGATCACCGCGGGCCATGACATCAGCAACCATCTTGCCCATCTCCGTGCCAGAAGCCTTGGCCTCACGGAGCATATCGCCGGTCGACAACTGAATCATATCTCGGGACTCGACGAGATAGCTGGCCTGAGTGCCCTTCCCGGCCCCTGGCGGGCCTAGCAGAATGATATTCATCGGCGCGATGGTCCTTTCTTCTTGCGCCGCCGGCCCTTGCCAGACAGCTGTGACTTTTCGATCAGCCCTTCATACTGATGCGCCAGAAGATGGCTTTGCACTTGCTGGATCGTATCCATGGTGACCGACACCACGATCAGAACCGACGTGCCACCAAAATAGAAGGGAATTGCCAGCTGGCTGCGCAGTATTTCAGGCAAAAGACACACAAGCGCAAGATATCCCGACCCCAGAACGAGAACGCGGTTAACCACATATTCGAGATACTCGGCCGTTCTCTTCCCCGGCCGGATGCCGGGAACAAACCCGTTCTGGTTCTTGAGGTTCTCGGCCACGTCGTCAGGTTTGAAGCTGACATTGAACGTGTAGAAATAGGCAAAGAACACAATCATCGCGACAAAGAAGGCCAGATAAAGCGGTTGTCCAGGGCCGAAATACGCCATGATCGTCGACATCACCGGGCCGGTCTGGTTGCCACTGAAGGTGCTGATCGTCACGGGAAGCAGCAAGAGCGAGCTTGCAAAGATCGCGGGGATCACGCCCGAGGGGTTGACCTTGACCGGCAGGTGCGACGAACCGCCGTCATACACCTTCATCCCGACTTGGCGGCGCGGATACTGGATATGGATCTTTCGCAGCGCCCGTTCCATGAAGACCACGAATCCGATCGTGACCACGACCATGAGCATGACCCCGATAATCACCGCCGGGCTGATCGCGCCCGATCGGCCCTGGCTGAAGAACTGTGCTAGCGCAGCGGGCACTTCGGCGATGATGCCGACGAAAATAATAAGCGAGATACCATTACCCACGCCGCGCGCAGTGATTTGCTCGCCGAGCCACATCAGAAACATCGTGCCGCCGACAAGTGTGATCATCGTGGAGGCGCGAAAAAACAGCCCAGGGTCGGTGGCCAGATCGCCAGCCTCAAGGCTAACGGCGAGGCCATAGCTTTGCAACGTGGCCAGGAACACCGTGCCATAGCGAGTATACTGGTTGATCTTCTTGCGCCCCTGCTCACCCTCTTTCTTGAGCTGTTCAAGCGCAGGCACCATTGAAGCCAGAAGCTGCACGATGATCGAGGCCGAGATATACGGCATGATACCGAGGGCAAAAATACCCATCCGACCCAGCGCCCCACCGGTAAACATCGACAGGATACCGCCAATACCCGCCGCCGCGCCGTCCATGAATTCGCGCAATGCCGCCCCGTCGATTCCCGGGACGGGAATAAAAGTGCCCAACCGATAGACGATCAGCAAGCCCAGCGTAAACAGGATGCGATTGCGGAGATCGGTGGCTTTCCCAAGCGCCGCCCAGCTTGTGTTGGCGGCCATTTGTTCTGCGGCGGATACCATTCAGTGCTCTTTCATGCATGCGCCGCCGGGGCGGTTTCCCCGGCCCGGCGGCGCTGAATCGGAAAACTTGAGGTTATGTAAGCCCCGGATGCTCCGGGGACAACCTCTTATTCGGCGGCTGCCCTGGCCGTGGTCGTAAGCTTACCACCGGCTTTCTCGACCGCTAAGATGGCGGATTTCGATGCGCCAGTCACTTCAAGGGTGAGTTTGGCCGAGATATCGCCCTTGGCCAGAACCCGGATGCCATCAAGTTTACGGCGAACCAGGCCACTTTCGATCAGGGCATCCTCGGTGATCGGCGCCTTGGCGTCGAGCTTTCCGGAATCGATGAACTTCTGGATCAAGCCCAGATTAACAACCGCGAATGACTTGCGGTTGGGTTTGTTGAAGCCACGCTTGGGCAGGCGTTGATAAAGTGGCATCTGGCCACCTTCGTAGCCCTTGATCGCCACGCCCGAGCGGGATTTCTGGCCCTTGATACCACGGCCGCCCATCTTTCCGGTGCCCGAACCCGGGCCACGGCCGACGCGTTTTCTCGACTTGGTAGCGCCGGGATTGTCGTGCAATTCGTTGAGTTTCATGTCGCTTCTCCTTTGCCGGAACTGCACCCGAAGCGGAATGGAACAGACGCGGCGTTTCTTGGTTCTGTAAGTCGGCCCGGTGGACACCGGGGGCGTATAAGGTCAAATACGGCGCAATGCAAGTCCGTCACCATGAACGCACCCCGGTCATCTCTGACCGGGGGCGCAGGGCTTCCAACAGAGCCGGGCTTCAGCCCTTCTCTTCGACGATCTGCACCATGTGCGGGATCTTTGCGATCATGCCGCGAACTGCGGGTGTATCCTCAAGCTCACGGGTCTTGTGCAACTTGTTGAGGCCAAGACCAACGAGCGTTGCACGCTGCTTGGCCGGGCGACGGATCGGGCTACCGATCTGTTTGACGACGATGGTTTTTGCCATGTTCCCGTTTCCTTACGCCTGGACCGCTTCGGCAGCAGGGGCTTCGTCACCCTTACGCAGGATGTCAGCCACCTTCTTGCCGCGACGCTGCGCCACCATGCGGGGGCTGGTTTCCTTTTGCAGGCCGTTGATCGTGGCGCGGATCATGTTGTAGGGGTTTTGCGTTCCCAACGATTTCGACACCACATCCTTGATGCCCAGCATCTCGAACACGGCCCGCATCGGACCACCAGCGATGATGCCCGTACCCTCCGGCGCAGTGCGCATGACGACTTTGCCAGCACCATGGCGACCTTCCATATCATGATGCAGGGTGCGGCCCTCGCGCAAAGGTACGCGGATCATCTGACGCTTGGCCTGTTCGGTGGCCTTGCGAATGGCCTCGGGGACCTCTTTCGCCTTGCCCTTTCCGAAACCGACGCGGCCTTTCTGATCGCCGACAACCACCAGCGCGGCAAAGCCGAAGCGTTTGCCGCCCTTGACAGTCTTCGACACGCGGTTGATCGCGACGAGGCGATCAGCGAATTCAGGGGCCTCTTCGCGCTCGCGACCGCGGCCCCGCTGTTGACCTTCTCTTGCCATTCCTCGTCTCCTTAAATCTTCAGGCCGCCGTCACGGGCAGCCTCGGCCAGCGCCCTGATGCGCCCGTGAAAGAGAAATCCACCCCGGTCGAAATAGGCCTCTTCAACACCCGCCTTCTTTGCGCGCTCGGCGATCGCGGCACCCACCTTGGTGGCGGCCTCCACGTTGTTCCTGCCGACAACGCCAAGCGCTTTTTCCAGCGAAGAGGCTGCGGCGACCGTACGGCCCGCCACGTCGTCGATCAACTGCGCACTGATGTTCTTCGACGAACGGTGCACCGAAAGGCGTAGCTTGCCCTTGTTGACCTTGCGAAGCTTGTTCCGGACGCGCAGGCGGCGCTTGAGGAACAGTTCCCGTTTGCTGTTTGCCATTGTTCCCGTCCTTACTTCTTCTTGCCTTCCTTGCGGAAGATATACTCGCCCTTGTGCCTGATTCCCTTGCCCTTGTAGGGTTCGGGCGCACGCCATTCGCGGATATTAGCCGCGACTTGACCGACGAGTTGCGAATCATCGCCTTCGATGACGATCTCGGTCTGCTTCGGGCAGGTCACAGTAACCCCTTTGGGCACCTCGAAATTGACCTCGTGACTGTAGCCGAGGTTCAGTTTCAGGATATTGCCCTGCACCTGCGCGCGATAGCCGACGCCGGTGATCTCGAGCTCTTTCTTGAACCCATCGGTAACACCCTGAACCATGTTGGCAACCATCGTGCGGCTCATGCCCCACTGCTGGAGTGCGCGCTTGGATTTGCCACGCGGCGTCACCCGGATCACGTTATCATCCAGCGTGATGGTCACATCATCGGTGGCCGTAAAGCGATGCGTCGCCTTCGGACCCTTGATTTCGACGGTCTGGCCGGAGATCGTGGCGCTTACGCCCGATGGCAGCTCGACCGGCTTTTTCCCAATTCGAGACATTCTCCGTTCTCCTTAGAAGACCGTGCAAAGCACTTCGCCACCAACATTCTGGCTGCGCGCGCTTGCATCCGACATCACGCCACGCGGCGTGCTGACAATCGACACGCCAAGGCCCTGACGGACCGAGGGGATGTCCTTGACGCCCATGTAAACACGGCGTCCCGGGGTCGAAACCCGCTTGACCTCGCGAATGACGGGGGCGCCGTCATAGTATTTCAGGCTGATCTCGAGGGTCGGATGGCCCTTTGCATCAGTGCCCTTTTCATAGCCGCGGATGTAGCCTTCGTCGGCCAGCACATCCAGGACCCAGCCGCGCAGCTTCGATGCAGGTGTCGACACCGTCGACTTGCCGCGCATCTGGGCGTTGCGAATACGGGTGAGCATATCGCCGATAGGATCGTTCATGTCACTCTCTCCTTACCAGCTCGATTTGACCAGGCCGGGGATCTGCCCGGCAGAGCCCAGTTCGCGCATCGCGATCCGGCTGACCTTGAGCTTGCGATAATACGCATGCGGGCGCCCGGTAAGCTGGCAACGGTTGTGCAGACGGGTGGCCGAACTGTTGCGCGGCAGCTTCGCCAACTTCAGAGAGGCGCGGAAGCGCTCTTCCATAGGCTTTGACTCGTCGCTGATGATTTCCTTGAGCGCAGCGCGCTTGCGGGCATATTTCTCGACCAGGCGCTGGCGTTTCTTTTCGCGCTCGATCATGGATTTTTTAGCCATATCAATCTCCTCCCGCGGATCAGCTGTTGAAGGGCATGTTGAAGTGTTTCAACAGCGCCTTGGCTTCCGCGTCGGTTTTCGCGGTGGTGGCGATCACGATGTCCATGCCCCAGACTTCATCGACCTTGTCATAGTCGATTTCCGGGAACACGATATGCTCTTTCAGGCCGAGGGCATAATTGCCACGCCCGTCAAAGCTCTTGCCAGACACGCCACGAAAGTCGCGGATGCGGGGCATCGCGATGGTGATCAGCCGGTCGAGGAACTCATACATCCGGTTGCCACGCAACGTTACCTTGGCGCCCATCGGCATGCCCTCGCGTACGCGAAAACCCGCGATCGAATTCTTGGCTATCGTCGGAACCGCCTTCTGACCAGCAATGGTGCTCAAGTCCTCGACAGCCGATTTGGCCTTCTTGCTGTCTTTCACTGCAGCACGGCCACAGCCGATATTGAGCACGATCTTGTCAAGGCACGGCGTCATCAAATCATTGGTGTATCCGAACTCTTCTTTCAGAGCGGCACGAATGCTCTCGCGATACACGGCCTTGAGACGCGGGGTATAAGTAGCAGCATCAAGCATCGATCACGTCCCCCGTGGTCTTGGCAAACCGGACCTTCTTGTCACCTTCGACCTTGAAGCCGACGCGGGTCGCCTTGCCGTTCTTGTCAACATAGGCCAGATTGCTCAGCGCGATGGGCATCGCTTTGGGCAAACGTCCGCCCTGCTCGGTCTGGGTTTGACGGCGATGGCGAATCGCCATGTTCACACCATCGACAATCGCCTTGCCCTCTTTGGGCATGACCTGGGAAATCGTGCCCTGTTTGCCCTTGTCCTTGCCGGCCAGAACGACAACCTTGTCGCCTTTTTTCAACTTGGCAGCCATCTTACAGCACCTCCGGGGCGAGCGAGATGATTTTCATGAAGTTCTTCGCGCGCAACTCACGAACCACCGGCCCGAAGATACGGGTGCCGATCGGCTCGTTGTTGTTGTTGAGGATCACGGCAGCGTTCCGGTCGAAGCGGATCGCGGTGCCGTCTTCGCGGCGAACTTCCTTTGCAGTCCGCACGACGACGGCCTTGCGCACATCGCCCTTTTTCACCCGACCGCGCGGAATGGCCTCTTTCACCGAAACGACGATGATATCGCCGACCGATGCGTAGCGGCGATGCGAGCCGCCGAGGACCTTGATGCACTGAACCCGGCGCGCGCCGGAGTTATCAGCAACATCCAGATTGGTCTGCATCTGGATCATATGGTTTCTCCCGACCTTTGGGACCGCCTTGCAGCAGGATCATGGCCCCAGGGTTTCGATTAAACCGGGTGTGATCGGGGCTTACGCCTCAAGCACCTCCCAGCGTTTCGTCTTGGATTTCGGAGCGCATTCGATGATGCGAACCTGGTCTCCCACCTTGAAGGTGTTCTTCTCATCGTGAGCCCGGTATTTCTTGGACTTACGGATGGTCTTTTTCAGAACCGGATGGGTGAAGCGGCGTTCGACGCTCACTGTGACGGTCTGTTCGTTGGCGTCCGAGGTGACGGTGCCTTGAAGGATACGCTTGGGCATGTGTCAGGCTCCTCTCACTCGGCCTTGGCCGCATCAACGGCCTTTTCGTTCAGGATGGTCATAACGCGCGCGGTGTCGCGTTTGACCTGGCGCATGCGCGCGGTGTTTTCCAGCGCGTTAGTCGCCTGCTGAAACCGCAGGTTGAAGCTCTCTTTTTTTAGGTTGGCCAGCTCTTCGCGGAGCTGATCCGGCGTCTTGTCACGCAGATCTTTGGCTAGCATGCCGTAGTCCTCTTTCAACATCACCGGAGGGCCGCGCGTGGCGTCACCCTGATTCCGATGGAGCCCATGGGTCGAAGTGCGCCGTATAGGCGGGTTTCTTGCCCATGGCAACCCCCTTGCACAGGAAACCCCCGCCGCATTGCAACAGCGGGGCGTTCCAGCACCTCGACAGGCAATCAGTCGTCGCTTTCCGTTTCTCCGGCGGTAACGTATTTCGAGGTATAGCGTTCCTCGCCGATCCGCTCGATCAGGCTCAATTGAAGCTCGAGCCAAGACTTGTGCCCCTCTTCATCAAGCGCGATCTCTTCGAACAGGGCCCGTGTCGCCAGATCGTCGGCTTCATAGGCCTCTTTCGAGGCACGCGTATAGAACGCGATTGCGTCCTTTTCGTCCTTTAGATCGGCCTTGAACATTTCCTTGAGTGAGCGCGCAACGCGTGGCGTCGCAGCAAAGGCCATCTCGGGCTCACCACCCAGGGCAAAGATTCGTTCGAGAAACCGGTCCGAGTGGCCGTTTTCCTCTTCGAACTCGCCACGCATCATGTCAGCCAGCTTGTCGAGTCCCCAATCATCGAGCAGATGCGCGTGAAGCTGATACTGATGCGCAGCCGTCAGTTCCATTTGCAAGGCGGTATTCAGGTTCTTCAAGGTCGTCGCGTTAGACATGGGACTTTCCCT
>NZ_JAWLDS010000006.1:0-44582 GCF_041686535.1 Aquicoccus sp.
ATGGTGATCGCGATGGACTGGTTCTCGGGCTGGCTGCGCGGGCGCCTGATCGGCCGGAACGAGGCGCATTGATGGCGCGCCTGAGCCCCGACACGCCGTTCGTTCACCCCGATTGCGAGATCACCGACAGCCGCTTTGGCCGCTATGTCGAGATCGGGCGCGGCAGCCGCGTGGCCCACTCGGTGATCGGCGACTATTCCTATTGCGACCGCCAGGCCGACATCGCCAATGCCGAGATCGGCAAGTTCGCCAATATCGCCAGCTTTGCCCGGATCGGCCCGACCGATCACCCGATGGACCGGGCCAGCCTGCATCATTTCCACTATCGTTCGGCGGATTACTGGGACGACGCGGAAAACGACGCGGATTTTTTTGCCCGCCGCCGCGCCCGCATCGCCCGGATCGGGCATGACACGTGGATCGGGCACGGCGCCGTCATCCGACCCGAGGTGACCATCGGGCATGGGGCGGTTGTCGCAACGCTGGCCGTCGTCACCCGCGACGTGGCGCCCTACGAGATCGTCGCGGGCATACCGGCCCGGCCGATCCGCCAGCGAATTGCGCCTGACATCGCGGAACGCCTGATCGCCCTGGCCTGGTGGGACTGGGATCACCAGACCCTGCGCGCGCGACTTGCCGAGTTCCGCGCGCTGCCCATCGAGGCGTTTCTCGAGAAATACGAAACCCGCTAGGGGGTGACGGACCGGGTCGGTGTGCGTACGAAGAGCATACGCCCGCCGCCTCACTCGGCCGCAAGTCGTGGCTGCGCCAGCACAGACATGAACCGTGCGGCGACCTCGCCGGCGAGATAGGCCAGCTCTCCCCTCGCAAGCGTCGCCTCGATCACCCGCGTCTGGGCGTTCATCACGACGATATCGGCCCGTTTGCCGGGGTCGAGCGTGCCGCGATCGGCAAGCTTCATGATCCGCGCCGGGTTGGTCGAGATCATCGCCCAGGCCCGCGCAAAGGACAGCGGCCCGTCTTGGGCCAGCGCCTGCGCCGCGGCCGGCAGCGCCGGGTAATGGTAATCCGACACCAGCACATTGCAAAGGTTCCGTGCGATGAGGGTCGAGGCCGACACGTTGCCCGACTGCGACCCCCCGCGCACCACGTTGGGCGCACCCATCACGACCGCGTCACCATAGGCCCGGGCCACCGCAGCCGCGTTACTCCGCGTGGGGAACTCACAGATCCGTGCCCCGATGGCGTGGAACAGGTCGCGGGTTTCTCCGTCCGGGTCGTCATGGCTGCCGTAAAGCACGCCCATGTCGTCGAACGCCGCGGCCAGCGCGTTGAGATGGCGCGGAACCTCTCCGGCCCGGTCCTGCGCGGCCCGGATACGGGCAATGAAATCCTCGACGGTTCCGCCTTCTCGCTCGGCCCAGTGGGCGAGGTTCTGCGGCGCCTCGCGCACCATCTGGATCGCCTCGGGGATGTGGTTGTTGAACACCACGTAGTCGATCCCGAACCGGCGCACCGCCGCGATCATCCGCTCGCGGGTCTCGGGCATGTGGGTTTCGCAGCGGATCTGCAACCGCATGTCGGTCATCGCACCGGGCCTGTAAGCCATAAGCGCCCCGGCCAGATCCTCGGCGAAATCCGGCCCCCGCAACCCGCCTTCCCAGCTCCAGCCCTGGGCCAGCCACGCGGTGGTGATCCCATGCGCCGCCAATTCGCGATCAAGCGAATGCAGGGCCATGTCGATCGGAAAAGGTGCCTTGGGGCGCGGCGCGATGTGGCGCTCGAACCCGTCGCCATGCATGTCCACGATCCCCGGCAGCAGGAAATAGCCCGACAGGTCGACATCCACCGCATCCCTGCCATGCACCGCCCCGACGATCCGCCCTTCCGCAAGGGACAGATCATCGGTGCGCAACGCATCGTCGCGCAGGACTGCAGCACCCGTGAGGCGCAAGGGAGGAAGCCGTCGTGTCATCGCCGAAACCTGCTCTGGCTTTTTGCACGGTTATACAGGGGCTTCGTATCGTTTACATGACGCAGCGTCATCAATCGGGCGCCACGGTCAGCGTCACGCGCTCGCCCGCGAACCATGTCGTGCCCCGCTCGATCGGCCGCCCCTCGGGGCAGACATTCACGCTCAGCGCCTTGAGGAGTGGATCACCCTCGCGCAGCCGCAGATGCAGCGCCTGCGTCGCCGTGGCCCGCTCGGCCACGAGCCGGGTTTCGGCGCGGGTGAAATCGGCAATCCCGTTCATCCGCAGCGCCTCGGTCACGGAACTCGTCTCGGTCAGCGCCTCGGCCAGAGCCGGCACGCGGGCCTCGGGAAAGACACTCTCGAAATGGGCGATCGGCGTGCCTCCGGCTAGCGAAAGCCCTTCATAGACGATCACCCGCGCCCCGGTGTCCAGCCCGAGCGCCGCCGCCTCGTCGCGGTTGCAAAGCCGGGTTTCGACCCGCAACACCTGCTTTTCCGGCAACCGCCCCGTCGCCGCGATGTTGCGGTGAAACCGCACGCGACGACCGATGGGATAGTCCGCCGGGGGCGTCTCGACGAACACCCCCGCGCCGCGCCGCGAGCGCGTGATGCCCCGCTCCGACATATCCGCCAGCGCGCGGCGCACCGTGTGGCGATTGACGCCGAACCGCGCGGCCAGAACCGCCTCGGTCGGCAGCTTGTCACCGGCCCGGTAGTGCCCTGCCGTGATCTCGCCTTCCAGGGTCGCGGCGATCGAAGTCCAGACTGGTTTGCGTGTCATGTGTCACCAAAAATTCACGAAAGACGGGTTGCCATGCCACCACCGGCGGCTCTATGATTTGTCTAGTTGTATAGTAATGTGGACAAATCGGCAAGGTGTCTAGATGACCGCGCAAGACAAGCAAAACAAGGCCCGCAAAGCCTGGATGGGCCTGCTGGCCAAATCTCCGGGCGAACGCCTTGCCGCCCTCACCGGCCACATGACCGGTTGGCCCGAATACGAATGGCTCCGCCCGCCCGAGGTCGGCGGCGTGATGGTGCGCGGCCGCACCGGCGGCACCGGCGCGCCCTTCAATCTCGGCGAGATGACGGTGACGCGCTGCGCCTTGCGCCTTGCCACGGGCGAGGTCGGGCATGGCTATGTGCAGGGCCGCGACAAGGCCCATGCCGAACGTGCCGCCCTGATCGACGCTCTGATGCAGACCGAGCGCGCCGAGGAACTGCGCCGCGCGGTGCTTGACCCGCTGGAAACGCAACTGCAGGCCGACAAGGCCAGCCGCGCCGCCAAGGCCGCCGCCACCAAGGTCGATTTCTTCACGATGGTCCGGGGGGAAGACTGATGCGCGACGACACGCTTTCCGGTGGCTTTGCCAACCCGTCCGTCGATGCCGCCCATGCGTTCCGCGCGGCGCTTTCGGCGCTGTCCCGGCCCGGGCACATAGAAACCCTTGCCGGGGCTCATGCCCCCGCCCCGGTCTCGCCCGCCGCGGCGGCGCTTCTGCTCACGCTCTGCGACGCGGAAACGCCGATTTACCTCGCCCCCTCGCATGACACGCCCGCCATACGCGACTGGATCGCCTTTCACACCGGCGCACCCATCACGCCCCCCGAGGCGGCACAGTTCGCCCTGGGCCGCTGGCCCGACCTGCCCGGCCTGGAGGACTTCCCCACCGGCACGGCGGATTATCCCGACCGCTCGACCACGATCATCGTCGAGCTGGATCGGCTCACGGCGGAGGGCGCGCGCCTCACCGGACCGGGGATCGAGACCGAGGCGCAACTCTCGCTGCCCGCAATCGCGCCGTTCCGCGCCAACCGGGCGCTCTTTCCGCTCGGGCTCGATTTCTATTTCACCTGTGGCGCGTCGCTTGCCGGGCTGCCACGCAGCACGAACGTGGAGGATGCCTGATGTACGTGGCGGTCAAGGGTGGCGAACGCGCCATCGACAACGCACATGACTGGCTGGCCGAGGAACGCCGCGGCGATGCGTCGGTGCCCGAACTGGACGTGGCGCAGATCCGCGAACAGCTTTCCCTCGCCGTCAATCGCGTGATGGCCGAAGGCTCGCTTTACGACCCGGACCTCGCGGCTCTGGCGATCAAGCAGTCGCGCGGTGACCTGATCGAGGCGATCTTTCTGATCCGCGCCTATCGCACCACGCTGCCCCGGATCGGCCATTCCCGCCCGGTCGATACCGGCGCCATGGCCTGCATCCGGCGCATTTCGGCCACGTTCAAGGACGCCCCCGGCGGGCAGGTGCTGGGCCCGACCTTCGATTACACCCATCGGCTTCTGGATTTCAAACTCGCCGCCGAGGGCGAGACGCCACGGGCCGCCACGGGCGAGGATCTCGCCCCCGAGATGCCCCGGATCACCGATTTCCTGAACCGTGAAGGGCTGATCCAGGACGAACCGGCCTGTGACGACACCCCGCCCGACATGACCCGCGCGCCGATGGAGTATCCCGCCACCCGCGCCCTGCGGCTTCAGGCGCTGACGCGCGGCGACGAAGGCTTCGTGCTGGGCATGGCCTATTCCACGCAGCGCGGCTATGGCCGCAACCATCCTTTCGTGGGCGAATTGCGCATCGGCACGGCCGCCGTGGAACTGGACATCCCCGAGCTGGGCTTTGCCATCGAGATCGGCGAGATCACCCTGACCGAATGTGAAACCGTAAACCAGTTCATGGGCTCCAAGACCGAGCCGCCGCAATTCACCCGCGGCTATGGTCTCGTCTTCGGCCAGACCGAGCGCAAGGCGATCTCGATGGCGCTGGTCGATCGCGCCTTGCGCTGGGAGGAACTGGGCGAGGATTGCGAAAACGCCCCGGCCCAGGACGAGGAATTCGTGCTCTCCCACGCCGACAACATCCAGGCCACGGGCTTTCTCGAACATATCAAGCTGCCGCATTACGTCGATTTCCAGTCCGAGCTCGAGCTGATCCGCAAGGTCCGCGCCGAGGCCCAGGAAGCGGCCCGGCAGGAGGCGGCGGAATGACCCATATCGTCTTTGATATCGGCAACGTGCTCCTGCGATGGGATCCCTACGCGGCCTTTGCCCACCTGCCCCGGGCCGAGGTCGAGGCGATGTTCGACGCGGTCGATTTCCCGGCCTGGAACCTCGCCAATGACGGCGGCCGGAGCCGGGCCGAGGCGATCGCGGCCATAAACGAAACCCACCCGGGGCACGCTGCGCGGATGGAGGAATATTTCGACCGGTTCCACCACACGATCCGCGAGCCGATCCACGGCACGTGGCAGATTGCCGACCGGCTCAAACGGGATGGCAGGCGGCTCTTCGGCCTGACCAATTTCTCGGCGGACACATGGCCCGTCGCGCTCGACCTGCATGGCGGGTTGGCCCATCTGTTCGAGGATGTCGTGGTTTCGGGGATGGAAAAGACCGTGAAACCCGAACCGCACATCTACACCATCCTGTGCGACCGCAACGGGCTGGAACCCGCTGATTGCCTCTTCATCGACGACCGCGCAGAGAACGTCGCCGGCGCGCGGGCCGTGGGCTGGGACGGGGTACAATTCACCACGCCCGAAGCACTGGAACTGGCCTTGGCCGAAAGGGGGCTGCTGTGAGCGATTACAACTTCGCCTATCTCGACGAACAGACCAAGCGGATGATCCGCCGCGCCCTGCTCAAGGCGGTGGCGGTGCCGGGCTACCAGGTGCCGTTCGCCAGCCGGGAGATGCCCATGCCCTATGGCTGGGGCACCGGCGGGGTGCAGGTCACGGCGGCCTGCCTCACCCCCGATGACACGCTCAAGGTGATCGACCAGGGCGCCGACGACACCACCAACGCCGTGTCGATCCGCAAGTTCTTCGAGAAAACCGCGCAGGTGGCGACCACCGAACAGACCCGCGCGGCCAGCGTGATCCAGACCCGCCACCGCATCCCCGAGGAACCGCTCACCGCCGACCAGATCCTGGTTTACCAGGTGCCGATCCCCGAGCCGCTGCGCTTTCTCGAACCGCGCGAAACCGAAACCCGGCGGATGCACGCGCTCGAGGAATACGGCCTCATGCATGTGAAACTCTACGAGGACATCGCCCGCCACGGCCATATCGCCACGTCCTATGCCTACCCGGTCAAGGTCGAGGGGCGCTACGTGATGGACCCGTCGCCGATCCCGAAATTCGACAACCCCAAGCTGGAAACCGCGGCGCTGCAACTCTTCGGCGCGGGCCGCGAACAGCGCATCTATGCGATCCCGCCGCATACCAGGGTGGTCAGCCTCGATTTCGAGGATCATCCCTTCGAGGCGAGCAAGGCCGATCATCCCTGCGATCTCTGTGGCGCGCGTCACACCTATCTCGACGAGGTCATCACCGATGATGCGGGCGGGCGCATGTTCGTCTGCTCCGACACCGACTATTGCGCCCAGCGCCGGGCCGAGGGCCATCGCGGCCGGCTTTCCCCACAGGAGGACGCAGCATGACCCCGCTTCTCTCGGCGCGCAGTATCGCGAAATTCTATGGCCCCCGCATCGGCTGCACGGATGTGAGTTTCGACCTCTACCCCGGCGAGGTTCTGGGGATCGTGGGCGAATCCGGCTCGGGCAAATCCACGCTCCTGAACTGCCTTGCCGGGCATCTCGCCCCGGACACGGGCGAGATCCTCTTCGACACCCGCACCGACGGGCCCCGCGACACCCTCAGGATGAGCGAGGCCGAGCGGAGGATGCTGTCGCGCACCGATTGGGCCTTCGTGCACCAGAACCCGCGCGACGGGCTGCGCATGGGCGTCTCGGCGGGCGGCAATGTAGGCGAGCGGCTGATGGCCGTGGGCGCGCGCCATTACGGCAACATCCGCGCCGAGGCCACCGACTGGCTCGGCCGGGTCGAGATCACCGAGGACCGGCTCGATGACCGCCCCTCGGATTTTTCCGGCGGGATGCAACAGCGGCTCCAGATTGCACGCAACCTCGTTACCGGGCCACGGCTTGTCTTCATGGACGAACCCACCGGCGGGCTTGACGTGTCGGTGCAGGCGCGGCTGCTGGACCTCCTGCGCGGGCTGGTCCGCGAAATGGGCCTCTCGGCGATCATTGTCACCCATGACCTTGCCGTGGTGCGGCTCTTGGCGCATCGGCTCATGGTGATGAAATCCGGCCACGTGGTCGAACAGGGCCTCACCGACCAGGTGCTGGACGATCCGCAACATGCCTATACCCAGCTTCTCGTTTCCTCGATCCTGCAGGTGTGACCCGATGATCCGTATCGAAAACGTCTCGAAATCCTTTACCCTGCACAACCAGGGCGGCGCGGCGATCCCTGTGATGGAGGGCGCCTCCCTCACCGTCGCTCCCGGCGAATGCGTGGCCCTGACCGGCGATTCGGGGGCGGGCAAGTCCACCTTGATGCGGATGATCCACGGCAATTACCTCGCCGCCTCGGGCCGCATTCTCGTGGGCGAGACCGATGTCGCCCGGGCCGAGCCGCGCGAGATCCTCGCCCTGCGCCGCGACACGCTGGGCTATGTCAGCCAGTTCCTGCGCGTCGTGCCCCGCGTGCCAACCCGCGACGTGGTGGCCGAACCGCTTCTGGCCGTCGGTATCGACCGCGCCACCGCCCATGCCCGGGCCGAGGCATTGCTCACCCGGCTCAACATCCCGCAAACCCTGTGGTCGCTCAGCCCCACAACCTTCTCGGGCGGCGAACAGCAGCGGGTGAACATCGCCCGGGGTTTTGCCCATGATTTCCCTGCCATGCTGCTTGACGAGCCCACCGCCAGCCTCGACGCCACTAACCGCGAAACCGTGCTGCGCCTGATCGAAGAGGCAAAGGCACACGGCGCCGCGATCATCGGCATCTTTCACGACGCCGAGGCCCGCACCCGCGTCGCCGACCGCGAAATCGATGTTTCGGCCTTCACCCCGGCGCGCGCGGCATGAGCGGCGCGATATTTACAATCGTCGGCCCCTCGGGCGCGGGCAAGGACACGCTGATGCGGGCCGCCGCCGCCCGCCTGCCCGACCTCTGCCTCGTGCGCCGCGTGATCACCCGGGCACCCGATTCAGGCGGCGAGGATTTCGAAGCCATCAGCGAGAGCGAGTTCTCCACGCGCCTCGAACGCGGCGCGTTCGCCCTGCACTGGCAGGCCCACGGGCTGCGCTATGGCATTCCCGTATCGGTGAACGCCCATGTCACAGAGGGCAAGACCGTGCTCTTCAACGGATCGCGCGCCATGCTGCGCGAAGCCGCCCGGACCTTTGCCGGCCTGCGGGTGATCCATGTCACCGCATCCGACGCCGTTCTGTCGCAGCGTCTGCGCGCCCGCGACCGCGAAAGTGCCGCCAACATCGCCGCGCGGCTGACCCGCGCCCGCCTGCCCCTGCCAGAGGGGCTCGACGTGACCGAGATCGACAATTCCGGCCCGCTCGACATGGGCCTCGACCGGCTGATATCCATCCTCACCCCCGACCCGGAGACCACGACATGACCGACATGACCCTTGCCAACGCCCGGATCGTGCTTCCGGATGAGGTGGTCCATGGCGCGATCGAAGTGAAAGACGGCCATATCGCCGCCATCGAACCGGGCAAGAACGTGCCCAACGGCGCCGTCGATGCGGCGGGCGATCTGGTCATTCCCGGCCTGATCGAGCTTCACACCGACAATCTCGAACGTCACATCCAGCCCCGCCCCCGGGTCGATTGGCCCCATGCCGCCGCGATCCTCGCCCATGACGGCGAACTGGCCTCGGTCGGCGTCACCACCGTGTTCGACGCGATGCGCGTGGGCTCGGTGCCGGGCGGCAAGGGACGTTATCTCAAGTATGCCCGCAACCTCGCCTCCGAACTGTGGGATCTGCGCGCCGCAGAGGCGCTCAGGATCAACCATTACCTGCACCTGCGTGCCGAGGTCTGCTCGGAAACCCTGGTCGAGGAAATGGCCGAATTCGGCCCCGAGGACCGCGTTGGCATCGTCAGCCTCATGGACCATACCCCCGGCCAGCGCCAGTTTCGCGACATCTCGAAACTCAAGGCGTATGTCCAGGGCAAGCTCAACCTGACCGACCCGGAATTCGAGGAGCACGTCGCCGACCTGCACGCATTGCGCCGCGCCAATGGCGAGCGTCACGAGGCCGCGGCGGTGGCCGAGGCCGCCCGCTATGGCGCCGTGCTGGCCAGCCATGACGACACCACCGCCGAGCATGTCGCAAAGAGTGCCGCCCACGGCATCGCGCTGGCCGAATTTCCGACCACGGTCGAGGCCGCCCGCGCCTGTCATGCGCATGGCATCAAGGTGATGATGGGTGCGCCCAACCTCATTCGCGGCGGCTCGCATTCGGGCAATGTCGCGGCGCATGAGCTGGCCGAGCTTGGCCTGCTGGACATCCTGTCATCCGACTACGTGCCCTCGGCGCTGATGAGCTCGGCCTTCCTGCTGGCCGATCTCTGGGACGACCTGCCCCGCGCCATTGCCACCGTCACCGCCAACCCCGCACGCGCCGCCGGGCTTGAGGACCGCGGTCGCGTCGCCACCGGCCTTCATGCCGACCTGGTCCGGGTTGCACGCATCGGCGGCACGCCGGTCATCCGCGGCGTCTGGTGCCACGGGCGACAGGTCGGTTGATTACCGCGCCTCGCCGTCGCGCTCGCGGCGAAGCGCCTCGATCTTGGCATCCAGCGCCTCGAGCCGCGAGAGAACCTCGTCGCGATAGGCATCGGTATTGGCCACGTCCTCTTCGTGATGCGCCTCCTGCATCGAGTTGACGATGAGACCGACCACGAGGTTCACCACCGCGAACGTGGTAACGAGGATGAAGGGCACGAAGAACGCCCAGGCCAGCGGATAGACCTCCATCACCGGGCGCACGATCCCCATCGACCAGCTTTCCAGCGTCATGATCTGAAAGAGCGAATAGGCGCTGCTGCCCAGGTCGCCGAACCATTGCGGAAAGCTGTCGGCGAAAAGCTTTGTCGCCATCACCGCCGCGATGTAGAAGATCAGCCCCATCAGCAGAAAGACCGACCCCATCCCCGGCACCGCGCGGATGAACCCCTCGACCACCCGGCGCAGCGACGGCGCGACCGACACCACCCGCAGCACCCGCAGGATGCGCAAGGCGCGCATCGCGGTAAAACCGGCGCCGGCCGGGACAAGCGAGATGCCGACGATCACGAAATCGAAGTTGTTCCAGCCATTGCGGAAAAACCGCGGCCCATGGGCCACGAGCTTCATCGCGATCTCCACGACGAAGATCGAAAGGCAGGCCGTATCGAGCGCCAGGATCAGCGGCCCCGCGGCCTCCATCACCGGTTTCGATGTCTCGAGCCCGAGGATCACCGCGTTGAAGATGATCACGCCAGTGATGAAGGTGATGAAACGCGGATGCTCGACAAGACGCGCAAGGCGTTGACGCATGGGTTTATCCTTCGGCACTCAGAAGCGCGGGCAAGCCCTCGCGATAGCTGGGGTAAAGCAGGCGCACGCCCAGTTCGTCCTTGATCCGGTCATTCCGCACCCGCTTCGACTCGGCATAGAACGAGCGCGCCATGGGCGTCATCTCGGCCTCGGAGAAATCCTCTTCGGGCGGCAGCGGCAGGCCCAGCAATTCGGCGGCATGGGCCAGCACATCCTGCGGCGGGGCCGGATCGTCGTCACAGACGTTATAGACCGCGCCGGGATCGGGCCGCGCGATCGAGGCAGCCAGAACCTGCGCAATGTCATCAACATGGATGCGCGAGAAAACCTGACCCGGCTTGATGATGCGCCGCGCGGTGCCCCGGCGCACCTTCGAGAACGGGCCGCGCCCGGGGCCATAGATCCCCGCAAGGCGAAAGACATGCAGCGGCAGGCCGGTCGCCTGCCATTGTGCCTCGGCCATGACGCGCTGGCGGCCGCGCTCGGTGCCCGGGGCAAGGGGTGTGCTCTCATCGACCCAACCGCCTTGGTGATCGCCGTAAACGCCGGTAGTCGACAGATAGCCCACCCATTCGAGGTTCGGCGCAAGACGGGCAATGCCGGACCCCAGTTCCGCGATCACCGGATCGCCGTCCTCTCCCGGTCCCGCCGAAATCAAGAGGTGCGTCGCCCCGGCCAGCGGCGGGCGCGGGTCATCACCCGGCCAAATGTGGGGCGTGACGCCCTCCGCCGCGATCCGGTCCCGTTTCTCGGGCTTGCGCGTCGTGCCGAAAAGCCGCCAGCCCCGCGGCGCCAGAAGACGGGCCAGCGCGGATGCGGTGAAGCCGTGACCAAAGGTGAAAAGCGTGCCTGCCATGGCTGCATAAGTGCGGCCTGACCGGTCCAATTGCAAGGGCCGGAGCCGCGAGATCACCGTGCCGCCCGCAATTGCCGGAACATCGAGGTCGTATAGAGGACAAGTGCCGCCCAGATCATCGGAAAGGCGATCATCCGGGCCCGCCCGAATTCTTCGCCAAAGACGAAAACGCCGATCAGCATGATCATGGTCGGCGCGGTATATTGCAGGATGCCGATGGTTGAAAGCCTGAGCAGTTTCGCCCCGTTGGCATAGAAGAGAAGCGGCACGGCGGTCACGACCCCGCAGCCCAGCAGAAGGCCGATATCGGCAGCCCCGGTGAAATGGCTTTCGCCCCTGGCGACGCGCCATGCCACCCAGATCAGCGCCGGCGGTGTGAGGATCAGCACTTCCAGCAGGAACCCCTGGTTGGGTCCGATCGGCAGCCATTTCTTGAAGAAGGCATAGAACCCCCATGAAAAGGTCAGGCCCAGCGCCGCCCAGGGCACCCGCCCATTGTCGAGCGTGAGCACCAGAACCGCCAGCGCCGCCAACGCGATGGCCGCGACCTGCATTCGCGCCAGCCGCTCGCCGAGCAACACGGCCCCAAGCAGGACCGAGAAAAGCGGATTGATGTAGTACCCAAGCGCCGCGTCGAGCGCGTGATTGGTCGCGATCGCCCAGACATAGATCGCCCAGTTCACCGAGATGAGCGCGGCGGTAACACAGCCCATGGCCAGCATCTGCGGATCGCGCAACGCGATGCGGATGCTGTCGGTCCGGCCCAGCACGATCAAGAGTCCGCCGGCCACCGGCACCGACCACAGGATCCGGTGCGCCACGACCTCGGCCGCCGGAACATGCGACAAGAGCTTGAGATAAAGCGGCAGGAAGCCCCAGAGCCCATAGGCCGTGAGGGCAAAGGCGAGTCCTTGCGGCGTGTCGCGGTTCTCGGGCCGGTCGGGGGTTCGGGTCATCGGGCATACTCCTCGGCCATCGGCTTAGCGGCAGATCGCGCGATGATCCAGAGCCCGTGGCCGCCCCCTCTGGCGAACGCCCACCCACCCACCCCGTCCGCCAGAGGGGGCTTGGTGCCGCTTTTTCGGCGATGCGCAGACGGAGAGGGCGGATTTCGAGTATTTTCACCAAGAAAGAGACAGGTTCACAATTTTTCTGCCGGTGTTCTTTCTTGGGAAAAATACTCATCTGCAGGCCGTCCAGCCTGCGCAATTCGTTCCTGTGCGCGGCACCTTGACAATGCCCGCCGCCACGCGCGCTATGGCCAAAAGACGAAAGGCCCGCCATGCATCCCAACCCGGCATACCGCCCCGACAACGCGGACGAATCTCTCGCCTTTGCGCGGGAGGCGGGGTTCGGTCTTCTGGCCGTCGCCGACGGTGACCGGGCGCCGATGCTGTCGCATGTTCCGTTTCTCGTGGCCGGGGACGGCGCCTCGGCCGAATTGCATCTGGTACGCTCTAACCCGATCGCGCGGGCCTGTGGCGCATCGATTGCCGCGCGGATCGCGTTGCAGGGGCCGCATTCCTATGTTTCGCCCGACTGGTATGGCATCGACGATCAGGTGCCGACATGGAACTACCTCGCGATCCACCTGACCGGGCGGCTCACCCCACTGCCCGATGCGGAGCTGCCCGGCATCCTCGACCGGCTTTCGGCGCATTTCGAATCCCGCCTCGCGCCCAAGCCGGAATGGACCGCCGACAAGATGGACCCCGACACCCTGGCCCGCATGATGCGCCAGATCCGGCCCTTTCGGTTTGTCATCGAACGGCTCGACAGCACCTGGAAGCTGAGCCAGAACAAGCCCGCGCCCGCGCGGCTGGCCGCGGCGGACATGCTGGCCAGCTACGGCCAGGGACAGGAGGTCGCTGTGCTCGCCGCGATGATGCGCAAGCCGCCCATGTGACCGGCGTGGACAGCCCCGGCCCCGCGCTCTAAGGTCGCCACGACACCACGCGAAAGGACCCCCTTGGAATGGAACTGATCTACTCCGCCGCCTCGCCATATGTGCGCAAGGTCTGCACGCTCCTGCACGAGACCGGACAGGTCGACGATGTCACCCTCGTCCCGGTCAAGACCTCTCCCATGGCCACCGCCGACACGGTGCGCGCCGCCAACCCGCTGGGCAAGATTCCGGCGCTGGTGCGGCCCGACGGCCCCGCGCTCTATGACAGCCGGGTGATCTCCCGCTATCTCGACGCCCGCGCCGGTGGCGAATTTTATCCCGAGGCCCGCATCTGGGAGGTGCTGACGCTCGAGGCGACGGCGGATGCAATCATGGATGCGGCCATCCTCGTGACCTATGAGAACCGCCTGCGCCCGCCCGAGCACCGTTCCGAGGACTGGATCGAGGCGCAATGGAGCAAGATCGCCCATGCCGTGCGCGCCCTCAACGACCGCTGGATGAGCCACCTTGCCGGGCCGGTCGACATGGGCCATGTCGCCATCGGCTGCGCGCTGGGTTATCTCGATTTCCGCCACGACGCGCGCGGCTGGCGCAAGGGGTGCGACGCGCTCGATGACTGGTTCACCGTGTTCGCCGCGCGCGACAGCATGCAGGCCACCGCCCCCAGGGACTGACCGGGATCGACAGGGCCGGACCACGCCTTGCCGGGCGCATGATACGACCGGGCACAAGCTGCGCCCAAAGGGCGCATTTTCCATTCCCTTCTGGACGCAAGCGCCAAGCCTCGCTACATAACGCCCGAGAAGGGCCGCGGCGAGTCTGCGGCCATCTTGTTGCTCGCCGGTTCCGGCCTGAAAAAACGGAGAATACCTCGTGTCCAACGCAGAAGATCACGCAGGCACCCGCAGAGATTTCCTCTACTACGCCACCGCAGGGGCCGGTGCCGTGACTGCAGGTGCCGCCGCCTGGCCTCTTGTCAACCAGATGAACCCCTCGGCCGATGTCGCGGCGCTCAGCTCGATCCGGGTCGATGTCTCGGGCGTCGACGTCGGCACGCAACTGACGGTGAAATGGCTGGGCAAGCCGGTCTTCATCCGCCGCCGCAGCGCCGAGGAGATCGAGGCCGCGCGCGAAGTGGCGCTTGAAGACCTGATGGACAAGAACGCCCAGAACGACAACGACCCGTCGCTTGATGCCTCTGACCAGAACCGCACGCTCGACGAGGAGGGCGAGTGGCTGGTCATGATCGGCGTCTGCACGCATCTGGGCTGCGTCCCGATCGGGGATGGCGCGGGCGATTTCGGGGGCTGGTTCTGCCCCTGCCACGGCTCGCATTACGACACGGCCGGCCGCATCCGCAAGGGACCGGCGCCCGAAAACCTCTGGATCCCGGTTGCCGCCTTCGACGGTGACGATCTGGTGCTCGGATAAGGAGACGCGCGAATGTCCGGAATTCCTCACGACCATTACGAACCCAAGTCGGGTTTCGAAAAGTGGCTGCACAAGCGTCTGCCTGTGGTCGGCCTGATGTATGACACGCTGGTGATCCCCACGCCCAAGAACCTCAACTGGATGTGGATCTGGGGCATCGTGCTGGCCTATTGCCTGGTGCACATGATCGTCACCGGCGTGATCCTGGTGATGCACTACACCCCGCATGTCGATCACGCCTTTGCCTCGGTCGAACACATCATGCGCGACGTGCGCGGCGGGCACATGATCCGCTACCTGCACATGAACGGCGCGTCGCTGTTCTTCCTTGCCGTCTATATCCACATCTTCCGCGGGCTCTATTACGGCTCCTACAAGTCGCCGCGCGAGGTGACCTGGATCATCGGCATGCTGATCTTCCTTCTGATGATGGCCACCGGCTTCATGGGCTACGTGCTGGTCTGGGGGCAGATGTCGTTCTGGGGCGCCACGGTGATCACCGGGCTCTTCGGCGCGATCCCCTTCATCGGCGAACCGATCCAGACCTGGCTGCTGGGTGGGCCGGCAGTCGATAACGCGACGCTGAACCGCTTCTTCTCGCTGCACTACCTGTTGCCGTTCATCATCGCGGCGCTGGTCATCGTGCATATCTGGGCCTTCCACACCACCGGCAACAACAACCCCACCGGGGTCGAGGTGCGCCGCGGCTCCAAGGAAGAAGCCGAGAAGGACACGCTTCCCTTCTGGCCCTATTTCGTGATCAAGGACCTCTTCGCGCTGGCGGTGATCCTGGCGATCTTCTTTGCCATCGTGGGCTTCATGCCGAACTATCTCGGTCACCCCGACAACTATATCGAGGCCGACCCGCTGGTGACGCCCGCGCACATCGTGCCGGAATGGTATTTCCTGCCCTTCTACGCGATCCTGCGCGCCTTTGACGGCGATGTCTGGGTGGTGATCGCAGCAAGCTGGATCACCGGCGGCATCATCGACGCCAAGTTCTTTGGCGTGCTGGCGATGTTCGGCGCGATCATCGTGATGGTGCTCGTGCCCTGGCTCGATACCAGCCGCGTGCGCTCGGGCCGTTTCCGGCCGCAGTTCAAATGGTGGTTCTACCTGCTCGTCATCGACTTCCTGGTCCTGATGTGGGCCGGGGCGATGCCGGCCGAACCGCCCTACTCGACCATCGCGCTGATCGGTTCGACCTACTGGTTCGCCTACTTCCTGGTGATCCTGCCGATCCTCGGCGTGATCGAGAAACCGACTGCCGCACCGGCCACCATCGAAGAGGACTTCGATGCCCATTACGGCACCAAGACCACCCCGGCCGAATAAGGAAAGGACAAGGGAAATGCTGAGAAAGATTGCACTCACCGCTGCAACCGCCCTTGCCCTTTCGGCAGGGGGCGCCATGGCCGCCGGCGAAGAGGGGCATGTCGAGGATGTGGCCTTCTCCTTCGAAGGTCCGTTCGGCAAGTTCGACGAGGACCAGCTCAAGCGCGGCCTCAAGGTCTATACCGAGGTCTGTGCCGCCTGCCACGGATTGCGGTATGTGCCGCTGCGCACGCTGGGCGACGAGGGCGGCCCGCATTACAACGAGGCCGAAGTGCGCGCCTATGCCGAGCAGTTCGAGGTTTTCGACGAAGAGATCGACGATTACCGCCCGGCCATTCCGACCGACCATTTCCCGATGTCGGGCGATCCCAATGCGCCTGACCTGTCGCTGATGGCCAAGGCACGTGCGGGCTTCCACGGCCCGGCGGGCACCGGGCTCAACCAGCTCTTCAAGGGGATGGGTGGCGCGGAATACATCTACTCGCTCCTGACCGGCTATACCGGCGAGGAAAAGGAAGAGGCGGGAACCCTCTTTTACGAGAACACCGCCTTCCCCGGCGGCTGGATCTCGATGGCCCCGCCCCTCTTTGACGAGATGGTCGAGTTCGATGACGGCAGCGACAATTCGATCGAGGCCATGTCGGAGGATCTCGCGGCCTTCCTGATGTGGACGGCCGAACCCAAGATGATGGCGCGCAAGCAGGCGGGCTTTGTCGGGGTGCTGATGCTCACCGTCCTGTCGGTGTTGCTCTACCTCACCAACAAGCGCCTCTGGGCGCCACACAAGGGCAAGCGCGAGGTCTGACCCGCGCACCAGCCCAGGCTGAAATCACGAAACCCCGCCCTTCACCGGGCGGGGTTTTTCTTTGCCCGACCGGGCAGCCCGCGACACCGTCAAGAGGGCACCCGCCCGGGCAAGGTGAGTTCAGCCGACCGTACGCCGAATTAACCTTTTCCCGGTTAACCAATGGTTGCTTCTCCTGGCATACGCCTGGCAGCCGGGCAGCAGCCGGAAATCACCCCCGTTTCCGGGGCCTCCTGCACCCGTCAACACAGGTTGCGATCCGGTTAATTTCCAAGGTAATCCCTTAACACGGGTGACGGGTGGTCCAGCAGGTCCGCCACCGGCACGGGCGGCTCTGCCCGCCCCTCGGCCACGAGAATCGCCAAGCCGCCCAGCCGCCGCGCGTCGCCGGGATCGTGGCTTACCATCAACAGCGTCGCGCCGATCTCGCTGGCCACGTCCTCGACCAGCGCCAGCATCTCGGCGCGCAGCGCAGGCCCCAGCGCGGCAAAGGGTTCATCCAGCAATATCAGTGGCTTGCCCTGCACCAAGATGCGCGCCAACCCGGCACGGCCCTGCTGCCCGCCTGACAATCGCCCGGGCTTGCGCCCGCCCATGCCGGCCAACCCGACACGTTCCAACGCCGCCTCGACCTGCGCTTTCTGATCCGGCGTGAGCCGCAGACCGGGGTCGATTCCCAGCCCCACATTCTGCGACACCGTCAGGTGCGGAAAAAGGTTATTATCCTGGAACAAAAGGGAAATCGCGCGCTCTCCGGGTGGTTTCCGGGTGATGTCACGCCCCTCCCACAGCACCCGCCCGGCGCTCGGCTCGAAAAACCCCGCGATCACGTTCAAAAGCGTCGTCTTGCCCGCGCCCGACGGCCCGATCACCGACACGCGCGCGCCCTTGGGCACCTCGAAATCCGCGCGCAGCTCGAAATCGTCCTGCCGGATCACCACATCCTCAAGCGTCAACATCACCGCGCCCTCCCCGGTCGAAAATCCAGAAAATCCCGAGACTTAGCGCCAGAAGGATCAGCCCCGCACCCGCCGCCGCCTCCATTCGGTAAGCGCCCATCAGGCGATACATCTGCAGCGGCAGCGTGGCGAAATCCGGGTCCGCGAACAATGCCACGACCCCCAGGTCCCCCATCGACAGCGCGCCCGCCAGCCCGGCCGAAAACCCCAGCGCCGGGCGCAGCCGCGGCAGGATCAGCCAGCGCAACCGCGCCCACCCGCGCAAGGACAGCGCATCGGCCAACCGCCCGAAATCCGCCTCGGTGCGCGCCACGTCAGGCGCCAGCACCCGCATCGCAAAAGGCAATGCCATCAACGCATTGACCAGCGCCGTCACCGGCATGGCAAGGCGCGCGGGGTCGATCCAGGGGTTCACGATCACGAAGAGGCCGGTGCCGATCACCAGCGGCGAAACCGCGATCCCCATCAAGGCCACCACCTCGGCCCAGCCGCGCCGCACCATCGCCAACGACAAGGCCAGCCCGATGCACAGCGCGGTGGATATGAGCGCGATGGTCATCGACGCGCCCGCCGCCCGCCAGACCGCGCCGGGCACCTGCGTCAAACCGTTAACCCCGTTGAGGAAAATCATCGCCAACGGAACGATCAGGAACCCCGCCGCCAGCCCGATCCACCCCGCATCGAGCGCCCGCGCCCCCCAGGTCTCCGCCTCCCACCGCCGCACCACCCGCCCCAGCCCCGCGCCGAACCCGGCGGGCACCGCGGCCCAAAACGCGACCACGGCCGCCGACCCCGCCAGCACGAGTTGGATCACTGCCAGGCGGGCCGCACGGCCCAGGTCGAAATCGAAGTTAAATGCCTGATAAATCGCCAATTCCACGGTGGTCGCCCGCGGCCCACCGCCGAGGGTCAGCGCCACGGCGAAACTGCTCAGGCAGATCGCGAACACCACCATCAGCGCCCCCGGCACCACTGCCCGCAGCATTGGCCATTCGAGGAAACGCGCCACCTGCACCCCCGACAGGCCCAGGTTTGCCGCCAGCCGGAACCGTTCCGCCGGGATGCCCTGCCAGCCCTGAAGGATGATCCGCGTGGCCAGCGGAAGGTTAAAGAACACATGCGCCAGGACCACGCCCTGAAGCCCGTAAATGCTCACCGGCGGCAGGCCCAGCGAGGTGAGCGCCGTGTTGACGATCCCCGCGCGTCCGAACACCGCCAAGAGCCCCAGAACCGCGACGATCACCGGAAGGATGAACGGCGCCCCCAGAAGCGTGATCAGGATCCCCCGCCCCCGGAACGCCCGCCGCGCCAGTGCGCGGGCCACCGGAATGGCCAGCGCAATGCTTAACAACGCCGACAATGCGGCCTGCAAAATGGTAAACCGGACGGCGGACCAATCGGATGTTAACACCTGTGCGCCAGCCTCGGCGCGCATGAAAACCGCGACAAGCGGGCCGAGAATCAGCGCCGCGACGATCCCCGCCGCGACCCATCCCGGCCCGCTGCGCGTCATTTCGACAGCGCGCGCTGCCACTCGGCCAGCGCCGCTTCCCGCTGCGCCGGAACCTCGTCCGGCGCAAACAGAAGCGCCTTGTCTTCCGCGAGCGGCGCATCGAACCCGTCGGGCAAACCGTCCTCGGGCATGGCGACCGGATACATCCAGTTGGTCGTCGGAATGATCGACTGGAACGCATCCGAGACCATGAAGGAGAGGAATTGATCGGCCAGCTCCGGCTGCGCACTCGCGGCCAGTTTTCCGGCCACCTCGATCTGCATGTAATGCTGCGGAAAGATCGCCGCAGCCTTTCTGTCATCCTCTTCGGCAATCCGGTGATAGGCGGGCGACGTGGTATAGCTCAGCACCATGTCCGCCTCGCCTTCGCCAAACAGCCCATAAGCCTCGGACCAGCCCGGCGTGACCGTCACGATATTGTCGGAAAGCCCTTCCCATATCGCTTCGGCTCCATCGCCATGCACCGCCTTGACCCAAAGCAAAAGGCCCAGTCCCGGCGTCGAGGACCGCGGATCCTGGATCACGATGCTGACATCCGAATTGGCCAGTTCCTCAAGGGTTTCAGGCGGTTGCGGCAATTTCTCGCGATCATGCACAAAGGCGAAATAGCCCCAGTCATAGGGCAGGAACAACTCGTCCCGCCATGCCTCTGGGCGCGGCACATCCAGCTCCGCCTCGATCCCGTGCGGCGCGAACAGCCCGGTTTCCCGCGCCGCCGCGGTCAGGTTGGTATCCAGCCCCAGAACCACGTCCGCCTTGCTGCGCGCGCCCTCGAGCCGCAACCGCGACAAGAGCGACGCCCCGTCGCCCGCCGCCACGAATTGAAGGTCGCAATCGCAAACCTCCTCGAACGCCGCCTCGACGGCCGGCCCCGGCCCCCAGTCGGCAACGAAGCTGTCATAGGTATAGACAGTCAGAACGGGTGTTTCGGCCGTGGCTTGGGTGGCCAGAAGAACTCCCGCGGCAATGAATAGACGTTTCATGTCATCTCCCATTCTTGCGACGGGCGGGGCAAGTGTTGGGAGTCTCCCAGACCTTCCCTCCGCCGGTCTTAACCGGTTCAGGTTCAACGGGTTCGCCTCTTGCTCAGCATCTCAGCCTGAACCGCCGTCCAGGCACCCCGAGGTGAAATAACACCTATGCAACCGGCGCCGCCTTGGCAAGCACCCCGCGTTCCATCCCCGGCGCTTCGGTGTTGGCAGGGCCTGCGGGCCATGCTAGGGCGCAGACATGAGCCAGCTGCCCTCCCGTGACGAGATCCTGCAATGGATTTCCGACAACCCGACCCAAAGCTCCAAACGTGACATCGCCCGCGCCTTCGGCATCAAGGGCGCGGCGCGGATCGACCTTAAACGCATGCTCAAGGAGCTTGAGGACGAGGGCCACCTCACCAAGCGCAAGAAAACCTATCGCGACCCGGACAAGCTCCCGCCCGTGGCGGTGCTGCAGGTTGGCCCCCAGACCGCCGACGGCGACCTGACCGCGCGCCCGATGGAATGGCAGGGCGAAGGGGACGCACCCGCCATCGTGATCGTGCCGCGCGCCTCGGATCCAGCCTTGGGCGAGGGCGACCGCATCCTTGCCCGCCTGACCGAGACCAAGGGCGATTTCGCCTACGAGGCAAGGCTTATCCGCCGCATCGGCACCAACCCGCGCAAGGTTCTGGGCGTGTTTCGCGCCACTCCCGAAGGCGGGCGCATCCTGCCCATCGACAAGGGCGACGGCAAGGAATGGCAGGTGCCGAAATCCGACACCGGCGGCGCGAAAGAGGGCGAATTGGTCGAGGCCGAACAATCCGGCCCCAAGGGCCGCATGGGCCTGCCCCGCGCCCGCGTCCTCGCCCGGCTTGGTGATCCGAGCGCGCCGCGCGCCGTCTCGCTGATCGCGATTCACCAGCATGGAATTCCGCACGACTTCCCCGACGAGGTGATCGCCGAGGCCGATGCGATGCACCCTGCCAAGCTTGATGAAAACCGCGAGGATCTGACCGATCTGCCGCTCATCACCATAGACCCGGCCGATGCGCGCGACCACGATGACGCCTGCTGGGCCCATCCCGATGACGACCCCAAGAACGCAGGCGGCCATGTGATCTGGGTCGCCATCGCCGATGTCGCCCATTACGTCCGCCCCGGCACCGCGCTCGACGCCGAGGCACGCAAGCGCGGCAATTCCTCCTATTTTCCCGACCGTGTCGTGCCGATGCTGCCCGACCGGCTTTCGGGCGATCTGTGCTCCCTGCACGAGGGCGTGCCGCGCGCCTGCATCACCGTTCGGATGCAGATCGACGCCCATGGCGAAAAGATCGCGCATCGTTTTTCCCGCGCCATCATGCGTTCGACAGCCTCGCTCACTTACAGGCGCGTGCAGGCGGCCCGCGACGGCAATCCCGACGAACAATGCGCGCCGCTCATGGACGAGGTGATCCACCCGCTCTTCAACGCCTACGAGGCGCTTGCCCATGCCCGCAACCGCCGCCAGCCGCTCGACCTCGACCTGCCCGAACGCAAGGTCGTGATCTCGGACGAGGGCGAGGTCGAAAGCGTTAATTTCTCCGACCGGCTCGACGCCCATCGCATGATCGAGGAATTCATGGTGCTGGCCAATGTCGCGGCCGCCGAGGAATTGATCTCCCGCCGCTCGCCACTCCTCTTTCGCGTTCACGAAGAACCCCCGCCCGAGAAACTCGACACGCTGCGCGACACCGCCGAGGCCGCGGGCCTCACGCTGGCCAAGGGCCAGGTGCTGAAAACCGCCCATCTCAACGCGCTTCTGGCCCAGGCCGAAGGCACCGAGAATGATCAGTTGATCAACCTCGCCACGCTGCGCTCGATGACCCAGGCGTATTACAGCCCGTCGAATTTCGGCCATTTCGGACTGGCATTGCAGGCATATGCGCATTTCACCTCGCCGATCCGGCGCTATTCCGACTTGGTGGTGCACCGAGCGCTGATCACTGCCCACAAATGGGGCGAGGACGGGCTTTCACCCGACGATATCGCCCGACTCGAACCCACCGCGGCGCATATCTCCGAAACCGAACGCCGCTCCATGATGGCCGAGCGCGACACCAATGACCGTTACCTCGCCGCCTTCCTGTCGGATCGCGTCGGCAGCACCTTCTCGGGCCGCATCTCGGGCATCGCCCGTTTCGGCGTTTTCGTCACGCTGGATGAGACCGGCGCCGACGGGCTGGTCCCGATGCGCGCACTGGGGCATGAATATTTCCGCCTCGACCGCGACGCCGGCACCCTCACCGGCAGCGACAGCGGCACCGTGATCGGCCTTGGCCAGCGCGTCACCGTCAAGCTGACCGAGGCCGCGCCGGTCACCGGCGGGCTCGCCTTCGAACTGGTGTCTCTCGACGGCGACCCCCTGCCCCGTGCCCGGCGCGGCGGGTCGAAATCGGCCCCCCGTGGCCACAAACCTGCCCGCGCGAAACGCAAATCCGACAAGGTGAAGCGCAAGGTTTCGCGTACGCGGAAATAAGAAACATCCCGCGGCTGCCTCCGGCTTGCCACCGCCGATTTACGCTCGCACAAGAAAGCAGCCTTTGCCTGAAGCGCGACTTGGCTTATCCTTCTGAAAAACGCTGAATCAAGGCATCGGGCACATGCGTCTTTCGCTCATCATTGCGCTCGCCGCGCCTGTCGCGGCACCGGCGCTGGCCGAACCACCGGTGCAATCGCTGCGCCCTCCGGCCGTCATGTTGAATCCCGTGATCTCGACCAGGAGCGCGGGTTTTCAGAACTGGCTCGCCGGATTTCACGATCGTGCTATCGCCGCGGGCATCCCCGGCCATGTGCTCGACGATGCCCTGAGCGGCATCCGCTACAATACCGACGTGATCGAGAAGGACCGCACCCAGAACGAGTTTACCAAGACGGTCTGGGTCTATCTCGACAGCGCCGCCTCGGACGCACGGATCGCCGCCGGGAAAAAGGCGCTGCAACAGCACCGCGCGCTGCTCGACCGGATCGAGGCGCGCTACGGCGTGGAAAAGGAAATCCTCACTGCCATCTGGGGGCTCGAATCCGCCTATGGCGGTTATCGCGGCACCATCCCCACGATCGAGGCGCTGGCCACGCTGGCCCATGACGGGCGGCGCGAGGCGTTCTTCGAAGGGCAGCTGCTTGACGCGCTCCGTATACTCGCCGATGGCGACGCCCGCCCCGCCGACCTTCGCGGAAGCTGGGCCGGAGCCATGGGGCATACCCAGTTCATGCCATCAAGCTATCTCGCTCATGCCGAGGATTTCACCGGCGACGGGCGCCGCGACATCTGGGGCGACGATCCCGCCGATGCGCTGGCCTCGGCGGCGGCTTATCTGCACGCCAACGGCTGGCAGACCGGCCAGCCCTGGGGCATCGAGGTGACACTGCCGAAAGGCTTCAACCACATGCTGGCCCGGCGCGAGCTTGAGAAAATGCCCTCGCAATGGGCCAATCTCGGGGTCCGTGCCGCAGATGGCGAACGCATTCCCGATCATGGCCCCGCCTCGATCCTGCTGCCCGGCGGTCACAACGGCGCGGCGTTCATGATCTTCCGCAATTTCGAGGTGCTGGAAAGCTACAACACCGCTGACGCCTACGTGATCGGCGTGGGCCATCTCGCCGACCGGATCGCGGGCGGCGGCCCGATCCGCGCAAGCTGGCCGCGCGAGGATCGCGCGCTCAGCTTCGAAGAGAGGGTAGAATTGCAACGCCGTCTGCGCGCCGCCGGGTTCGACCCTGAAAAACTCGACGGGCGGATCGGTCCTCTCACTATCAACGCTGTGCGCGCCTACCAGAAATCCCGCGGCCTCGTGCCCGACGGCTACGCCTCGCCCGGATTGCTCGCCCACCTGCGCTGAACCGGCTCCCATTGCTTCATCTTGCAGCAAATACTCCCCGCGGAGCGTCCGCACCCACGGCGCGGCCCGCGGCTTCGGCCAAAGCCGCCCGGGACGCGCGGGGGCGGGCTGGTGGGCGCGCGGTCCGGGCGGCCTTGCGACCTCAATACCGGCGTGGCGTGCAGGTCATCCCGGTCACCGTCTCGCCAAGCCCGCGATCGACATGGGCATCCTCGATGTCACACTCGTATTCGATCCGCCCCGGCAAGATCTCCATCGGGCGGTCACCCCTGCCGCACTTGAGCCAAGCAAAGAACTGCGCCTGGTCTCCATCGAGCCTGTGCACGGTGCAGCCTGACACCCGCTCGATTGCCGCCACCGCGCGCGGTGCCACCGCTTCCGGACGCGGCGCCCATTCCACGTTGCGCCGGATCGCCTCGGCCTTGCGATCCCTGACCCTGATGTCGAACGTGCTCTGACCCACGGTGATACGCACCGGCTCCACCCCGGCGAAACGTGGATGCGGTGTGTCGCAACCCGCAAGAATGACAAGACAAGGCAGAACCCAGCGCATGGCACAATCTGACCCGGCCCTGGTTAACGAATGGTAAAGACCACCCCCGCCCGGCAGGCGCGACAATTCGACCGCGCTACAAGCGGGCTCAACCCTTCATATTCCATGTTTCGCATGTTATATATATTCCAACCTTCATATGTGACTCCCGCAACCGAAAGGAGCCGATCCAATGCAAACCGATATCAAAAGACCCGCTGACAGTTATTCGCCGCTCTATTTCCTCGCCTCGCTCGGCGCCGGCGGTCTCGCTGTCACGTTCTTCATGTTCCTCTTCTTCTGGGTGCCGCATCCCGATCAGCCCGTTCCGATCTTCGAGGACGTGATGGCCGCCTTTGCCCAGGGCTACCTGCCCCAGCAGATCGCCATCGTGATCGCCTGGGTCGGGATCGCGGCGATGTCCTTTCTCAACGTGAAATACCTCGCCTGGAACTTCTCCGCGCTCTCGGCCTTCTCGAAAACCGAAGCCTACGAGAAACTACGCAACTCCAATGCTGAAACAACGTTGCTCGCCGGGCCACTGGCCACGGCCATGACCATCAACGCCATGTTCATCGTCGGTCTGACCTTCGTGCCCAGGCTCTGGACCGTCGTCGAGTATCTCTTCCCGCTCGCCATGGTCGCCTTCGGCCTCGTCGGAATCTGGGCGCTCAAGATCATCGGCGATTTCCTCGGCCGCGTCCTTTCGCAGGGCGGCGTGTTCGACGTCACTGCCCATAACAGCTTTGCCCAGCTTCTGCCCGCCTTCGCGCTTTCAATGGTCGGCGTCGGCTTTGCCGCCCCCGCCGCGATGAGCACTCAGACCGTGACCGTCGGCACAGCACTCGTCATCTCGACCTTCTTCGCTGTCGCGGCGCTCATCTACACCGCCCTGGCCGCCGCGACCGCCTTCTCGTCGATGCTGCAACACGGCACCGCCAAGGAGGCCGGACCGACCCTCATGGTGATCGTGCCCATCGTCACCATCCTGTCGATCCTTTTCCTGCGCCAGGACCACGGGCTGCATGCCACCTTCGATGTTCAGTCCGAGGCCGGTGACACCATGATCTTCCTCGCCCGGATGATCGCCGTTCAGGTCCTCTTCCTCGCGCTCGGCCTCACCGTGCTGCGCCGACAGGGCTATTTCGCCGATTTCGTCCTCGGGCCGAAAACCTCGCCCGGCTCCTATGCGCTGGTCTGTCCCGGCGTGGCATTTGCCGTGCTGATGCACTTCTTCATCAACAAGGGGTTGGTCGATGCCGGGGTGATCGTCGAGTTCGGCCCCGCCTACTGGGTGCTCTCGGGTATCGCCGTGATCTCTCAGGTGCTGATGATCGCGCTGGTGATCCGGCTCAACCGCCAGCATTTCGGCAAATCCGCCGCACTCGCGGTTCCGGCCGAATAAAGATACCGGGCCACGACCTCCCTCGTGGCCCGATGTGGTGGGTGGCCTGCTCCTCCTTGGCCGCCCGCCGATTTTCAAATGCCCGTGCGAACACGCTTGCATGCGCGCACGACCTTGTCCAGACTCTTGTGAAACCACAGGGATCGGACAGATGAACCACCCCACTGCCAACCATCGCCGCACGGCGGGCTAACCCATGGCCGAAACCCGCCTTCTCACCGAACTGGGCCTTGGCACCTCGCTGCGTCGTCAGGACTACACCGAGGCCGCCCTGCGCGGCGTGCGCGATGCGCTCTGGCGCAACTCGATCAACCTCGCCGAGCTGTTCGGCGCCCCGCGCGAGGCGATGATCCTCGATGTGGAAATCGGCGTCGCCCGCCCCGAGGCCATCGATACCGACCGCATCGTCGCTGCCTTTCCCTATGGCGAACCCCGCGTGCGGGTGGTCAGGGGCGGGCTCGACGTGCCGCGCCCCGATGCGCCGCCCAATGTCATCGCCAATGTCGCGATCTCGGTCTCGCTCGATCTGGAGCGCACGACATGAGCCGCCGTTTCATCATCGAGATGGGCAGCGGCAGCGACCTGCACGGGCAGGACCACGGCAAGGCGGCGCTGCGCGCAGTGCAATCCGCCCTTCAGGGTGCCTCTCTCACCCTGATCGGTCTCGATCCCGGCTTGCGCGACGTGCTGCGGGTCAAGGTGACCTTAGGAGTCCAGAACCCCGACGCGGTGGATCGCGCCGCGATTGCCGCCTGCCTGCCCGTGGGACAGGTCGAAATCGAGGTTGTCGAGGGCGGGCTTGACGTGACCCCCCAACCGGGTGGCGAACCGATCGTGGTGGCCAGCGCGGCGATCGAGGCATTCCTGCCCGATACCCCCGGCGGATACAGGGCGGTCTGGACAACGCCGGTCTGAGTTGCTATAGACCGGCTTCCTGCTAATCCAGCAACTCAAATCTAGAAAGGTGGTGAAAACCACATGCAGGTAAGTGTTCGCGATAACAACGTCGATCAGGCGCTTCGCGCCCTGAAGAAGAAGTTGCAACGTGAAGGTGTCTTTCGCGAAATGAAGCTCAAGCAGCATTTCGAGAAACCCTCCGAGAAGAAAGCGCGCGAGAAGGCCGAGGCGATTCGCCGGGCCCGCAAACTCGCCCGCAAGAAAGCCCAGCGCGAAGGTCTGCTCTGAGCCGACCCCGTTCTGGGACGAAACGACGACCCCCGCGGCCCGGCCACGGGGGTTTTTCATTTCCGGGGGCCATTCGGCGCGATCATGGGCAAGCGGTAATCCGGCAGGCGGTCCTTGAGAAAGCTGTAGCCCGCGCGCGCCGCATCGATCTCCGCGCGCGTGAGCGTCACGATACGAAACGCCTCGTCATGCTCGGGGAACGCCACGGGTTGCGTTACCTCGTCCATCCATGGGCGACAGAACAGCGAATTTCCATAGCTCGCCCCGGCACGGTTGAGCGACAGGAAAAACACCTGGTTTTCAAGCGCCCGGGTGATCGCGAAGGGGTGCCATGTGTGAAAGCTCTCGTCGCGGAAATAGGCACCACAATGCAGGATCGCATCAACCCCGTGTTCGGTGACAAGCGCCCGCGACAATTCGGGGATGCGGATGTCGTAACAGATGATCGGCGCAAGCCGGAATCCCTTGACCTCAAAAGTGAACACGTGGTCGCCGCGCCGGAAATATTCCTTTTCCATCGACGCGCCATATTGCGCGAGATGTATCTTGTCGTAGTACCCCATCAATTGCCCGTCCGGCCCCACGACCGCGGTGCAGATGAAGGGCCCGCCCGCGTCCGCCCGCGCGAAACCAAACGCGACATGCACCCCATGTGCCATGGCCACACGACGCCATGCCTGAAACGACGGGCCGTCCAGCGGCTCGGCCAACGCGTCGAGTCGGGCAAAGGTGGCGCGGGAATAGTCGATGCTCGACAATTCCGGCAGCACGACAAGTTCGGCCTCCTGCCGGTCAAGCTGCGCCTCGATCTTTGCCACCGTGGCGGCGAGATGCGCGTCACGCTCGGCGGCGCTGGTCATCTCCGGCACCGTGATCTGGCAGGCCATCAGGCGCAGTGTCTCGTCATCTTGCATGAATGCCCCCCTCGTTTTCCGACCGACGAATGCAACCGTGTTACGCGACGCCGCCACGGCGGCCAAGCGCCTCGTGCGCAAGCGCACAGGCCGGACGCACCGTCGCCCCTTTCATCCCGGCCCATCCCGTGTCTAACTCTGCGCAAAGCGCAACAAGGAGTCCCGCATGACTGACAGCTACAGCCCTCCGAAGGTCTGGACACCGGACACCGAATCCGGTGGCCGCTTTGCCTCGATCAACCGACCTGTCTCGGGCGCCACCCATGAGAAGGACCTTCCCGTGGGCAAGCACCCGCATCAACTTTATTCGCTGGCCACTCCAAACGGGGTCAAGGTCACCGTCCTGTTCGAGGAATTGCTGGAGCTGGGCATCAAGGAGGCCGAATACGACGCCTGGCTGATCCGCATCATGGAGGGTGAACAGTTTTCTTCGGGCTTCGTCGCGGTCAATCCCAATTCCAAGATCCCGGCGCTGATGGATCATTCGACCGAAACACCGACGCGCGTGTTCGAATCCGGCGCGATCCTGCTCTATCTGGCCGAGAAGTTCGACCGCTTCCTCGGCTCCGACCGTCCGGAAATGCTCTCGTGGCTGTTCTGGCAGATGGGCAGCGCGCCCTATCTGGGAGGGGGGTTCGGCCATTTCTATGCCTATGCCCCCGAGAAATGGGAATACCCGATCAACCGGTTCACGATGGAGGTGAAGCGCCAGCTTGACGTGCTCGACAAGCGGCTCGCTGACAATCGCTTCCTGACCGGCGACGACTACACCATCGCCGACATAGCCAACTGGGCCTGGTATGGCCAACTTGCGCTTGGGAGACTTTACGAGGCAGGCGAATTTCTCGACGTCCAAAGCTATGCCCATGTCCAGCGCTGGGCCGGGGAAATCGACGCCCGCCCCGCCGTCAGCCGCGGACGCATGGTCAACCGGACCTTCGGCGAGGCGAAATTCCAGCTACGCGAACGCCATGACGCGGACGATTTCGAAACCCGCACGTGGGACAAGATCGGCGACAACGTGGATTAAGAGGGGGCGATTGCCCCCCGGTCGATCCTGTGCGCATCCTGGGGGCAAGGCGCCGAAATGCGCCGATACCGCGTTCAGGGGATGGGATTGATGACAGGTCTGATGACGTTCGACGAATTGAACAGGGAAGCCATGGCCGGCGCCATCGACACGGTGCTTGTCTGCCTGGTGGACATGCAGGGCCGCCTGATGGGCAAGCGCTTTCACGTCTCGCATTTCCTCGAAAGCGGCCATGTCGAGACCCATTGCTGCAATTACCTGCTGGCCACCGATCTGGAAATGGCCACGCCGGACGGTTTTGCCGCGACAAGCTGGGCCTCGGGCTATGGCGATTACGTGATGAAACCCGACCTTTCGACCCTGCGCCGCATCCCGTGGCTCGACGGCACGGCCATGGTGATCTGCGACCTGATCGACCATCACAGCCACGAACCCGTGCCGCATTCCCCCCGCCAGATCCTCAAGGCGCAGGTCGCCCGCGCCGAGGCGATGGGGTTCACGCCCCAGATGGCCACCGAGCTTGAATTCTTTCTCTTCGAACAAGGCTTCGACGCGATCCGCCGCGGCGGATTTCGCGATCTCACCCCGATCAGCGGCTATAACGAGGATTACAACATCCTCCAGACCACCCGCGAAGAGCACGTCATGCGCCCGATCCGCAATCACCTGGTGGCGGCGAGCGTGCCGGTGGAGAATTCCAAGGGCGAGGCCGAAACCGGGCAGGAGGAGCTCAACATCCGCTATGCCGACGCGCTCCTGACCGCCGATCACCACACCATCGCCAAGCAGGCGGTCAAGGAAATCGCCGACCAGATTGGCCATGCGGCCAGCTTCATGGCGAAATGGCACCATGCCAAGGTCGGCAGCGCCGCGCATATCCACCAATCCCTGTTCCGCGAGGGCAAGAACGCCTTTCACGACGCGACGCGCGATCACGGAATGTCTGAAACGATGGCGGCCTATGTCGCGGGGCTTTTGAAATACTCGGCCGAGGGCACCTTCTTCCTCGCCCCCTATATCAACAGCTACAAACGCTTTGTCCCCGGCACCTTTGCACCGACGAAAATCGCCTGGTCGATCGACAACCGCACCGCCGGTTATCGCCTCGTCGGCGAGGGCACCCGGGGCGTGCGGATCGAATGCCGCATTCCCGGCTCCGACATCAACCCCTATCTCGCCTGCGCGGCACAACTCGCCGCCGGGCTTTCGGGCATCGAAGAGGGGCTGAGCCTTGCGCCGCCCGTTTCGGGCGATGTCTATGGCATGGATGACGTGCCCGAAATTCCCTGCACCCTGCGCGCCGCCACCGAGGCGCTGCGCAATTCGGCCATGCTGCGCCGCACGATGGGCGACTGGGTGGTCGATCACTACACCCGCGCCGCCGAGGTCGAGCAGGAGACATTCGACGCCGTTGTGACTGACTGGGAAATCATGCGCGGGTTCGAACGCGCCTGATACCACCCACCCCTATCGTCTGAAAAAGGTCTGACCCCATGAACCTCACCGGCAACTGGTCCTATCCCACCACCATCCGCTTCGGCGCGGGGCGCATCCGCGAAATCGGCTTGGCCTGCGAGACGGCAGGCATTCGCAGGCCGCTGCTCGTCACCGACCGTGGCCTTGCCACGATGGAGATCACCGCCCGCACCCTAGACCTGATGGACGAGGCCGGGCTGGGCCGCGACTGTTTCGCCGAAGTCGATCCCAACCCCAACGGTGCCAATCTCGACGCCGGGCTGGCCATGCTGCGCGATGGCGATTTCGACGGCGTGATCGCCTTTGGCGGCGGCTCGGGGCTCGATCTGGGCAAGGTCCTGGCCTTCATGGCCGGTCAGACCCGCCCGGTCTGGGATTTCGAGGATATCGGCGACTGGTGGACCCGCGCCGACCCCACAGGCATCCTGCCAATCGTCGCCGTGCCGACCACCGCCGGCACCGGCTCCGAGGTGGGGCGCGCGGGCGTGCTCACCAATGCCGACACCCACGAGAAAAAGATCATCTTCCACCCCGACATGCTCCCTGCCGTGGTCATCGCCGACCCGGAACTGACCGTGGGCATGCCCAGGCACATCACCGCGGGCACCGGGCTCGACGCCTTTGCCCATTGCGTCGAGGCATTTTCCAGCCCGCACTACCACCCGATGAGCCAGGGCATCGCGCTCGAAGGGATGCGGCTGGTCAAGGAGAACCTGCCCCGCGCCTATGCCGACGGCAGCGACATCGAGGCCCGCGCCCACATGATGAGCGCCGCCGCCATGGGCGCCACCGCCTTTCAGAAGGGGCTGGGCGCGATCCACGCGATCAGCCACCCGGTCGGCGCGATCTGGGGCACGCATCACGGCACCACCAACGCCGTCTGCATGCCCGAGGTGCTGAAATTCAACGCCCCCGCAATCCGCGACCGGTTCGACACCGCCGCCGCCTACCTGGGCATTTCTGGCGGGTTCGACGGGTTCCGTGCCTTTGTCGATACTTTCAACGCCGGGTTCGCCATTCCGCAGAAGCTCTCGGCGCTGGGTGTCTCGGGCGCCGAGCCCGACGCGCTCACCCGCGCGGCGCTGAACGATCCCAGCACCGGTGGGAACCCGATCGAGATGACCTATGACAATACCCGGCCCCTGATCGAGGCGCTGCTCTGAGCCTGCGGCCTCACCCTGTCAGAATCATCTGCGCGGCCTTTTCCGCGATCATGATCGTGGGCGCATTGGTGTTGCCGCTGGTGATCCGTGGCATCACGCTCGCATCCACCACCCGCAAGCCCCCGAGCCCCCGGAACCGCAATTCCGCATCCAGCGGTGCCGTCTCATCCGCACCCATGCGCACGGTGCAGGTGGGGTGAAAGATCGTCGTGCCCACATCGCCCGCCGCCCGGGCCACGTCGTCGTCGGATTGAAAAGCCGGTCCGGGCTTGATCTCTTCGGGCTGATACTGCGCCATCGCCGCCTGATCCATGATCTCGCGCGCCTGCCGGATCGCCGCCACGGCCACCGCCCGGTCGCCCTCGGTCGAAAGGTAATAGGGCGCAATCCGCGGTGCGGCCTTGGAGTCGGGCGATGCGATCTCGACAACGCCCCGGCTTTCGGGCCGCAGGTTGCACACGCTCGCGGTGATCGCCGGGAAATCATGCAGCGGCTGCCCGAATGCCTCCAATGAGAGGGGCTGCACGTGATATTCCAGGTCCGCCGTCTCGACACGCTCGGATGAGCGCGAAAACGCACCAAGCTGGCTCGGCGCCATCGACATCGGCCCCGACCGCTTGAGCGCATATTCCAGCCCGATCTTGGCCTTGCCCCAAAGCGACCCCGCCAGCGTGTTGAGCGTTGTCGCCCCGTTCAGCCGCCAGGCGCAGCGCAATTGCAGGTGATCCTGCAAGTTCGCGCCCACCTGTGGCTGGTCCAGCGCCACCTCGATCCCGTAGCGCTGCAACAGCGCCCCCGGCCCAACCCCCGAAAGCTGCAAAATCTGCGGGCTGCCGATCGCACCCGCCGACAGAACCACCTCGCCACCGCAGCGCACCTGTTTCACCGTGCCGCCCTGCTCGTATTCCACGCCCACGACGCGCCCGCCCTCGATCAACAGGCGTCGCACATGCGCCTGCGTCTCGACCTTGAGGCCCTGACCCGTCGCCGTGCGCAGGAACGCCTTGGCCGTGTTCATCCGCCAGCCGCCGCGCTGGTTGACGCGGAAATAGCCCACGCCCTCGTTGTCGCCGGTGTTGAAATCGCGCGTCGCGGGCAGACCCCATTGCTGTGCCGCCGCCATCCAGTCGTCCAGCACCTCCCAGTGCAGGCGCTGGTCCTCGACCCGCCATTCGCCGCCCGCACCGTGCATCTCGGACTCGCCCTCGACATAATCCTCGGACTTTTTGAACAACGGCAGCACGTCATCCCAGCCCCAGCCGGTGAGTCCCATCTGCCGCCAGCCGTCGTAATCGGCGGCCTGCCCGCGTAGATACAACATCCCGTTGATCGAACTGCACCCGCCCAGAACCTTGCCCCGCGGATAGATCAGCGACCGGCCATTCAGCCCCGCCTCCTCCTCGGTGCGAAACATCCAGTCGGTGCGCGGGTTGCCGATGCAGTAAAGGTACCCGATGGGGATATGCACCCAATGGTAATTGTCGCTGCCCCCGGCTTCGAGCAGCAGCACCCGCCGCCCGGCATCGGCCAGCCGCTTGGCCACCACGCAGCCCGCGCTGCCCGCACCCACGATGATATGATCCCAATCCATCCCAGCCTCTTCGCACATCTTTCGGGCCGTCACGCCCGCGCCGAGACTGCACCGTGAGGACCGCGGTTACAACGTCACCATGCACCCCCGGGGCAGATCGTCCTTTCAAGGGATTGATCCCCCGAACGCAGGGTCTCGCAGGCGGCCCACGCCGTCGCGTCGAACATCACACCGGCAATGCGGTGGTGCGGAACACCGTGCGCAGCGCGAAACTCGATTGCATCTGCGCCACGCCCGGCAGGCGCGACAGGTGCTGTCGGTGGATGCGCGCGAAATCGTCGGTGTTCTCGGCCACCACCTTGAGGATGTAATCGGCCGTCCCGGCCATCAGGTGACATTCCAGCACATCCGGTATCCGCGCCACCGCCTTCTCAAAGGCATCGAGAACCTCGTCGGCCTGTCCCTGGAGCGTGATCTCGACGAAAACCGTCGTCGGCAACCCGATCTTGCGCGGGTCGAGCAGCGCGACATAATCGCGGATGAATCCCTCGCTCTCCAATCTCTGCACCCGCCTGTGGCAGGCGCTGGGCGACAGGTTAACCGCCTCGCTCAGATCGGCATTGGACATCCGCCCCTTACGTTGCAACACGTTCAGGAGACGGCGATCAATTGCATCGAGCGACATCTGCGCAAACTCCTTCGAATATTAAATGATTATATCGAAGATTCTGCGGTTTCGTCCAGTGGCGCAGCGTCAGATTCCAAGCACATTGCGCCCGAAATGCGACATTCTGACCGGCAAGAGGATCGGGAAGGAGAGCCCAATGAAGATCGGATGCCCGAGGGAAATCAAGCCACAGGAGTTCCGTGTCGGCATGACCCCTGTCGCCGCGCAGGAGGCAGTGGCCCACGGCCACGAGGTCATCATCGAGACAGGCGCCGGGCTGGGCGCGGGCTTCGACGACGCCGCCTACAAGGCCGCCGGCGCGACGATCATCGACACCGCCGAGGAGGTCTTTGCCAGCGCCGACATGATCGTCAAGGTCAAGGAACCGCAAGCACCCGAGCGCAAGATGCTGCGCGAGGGGCAGGTGCTTTTCACCTATCTGCACCTTGCGCCGGACCCGGAACAGACCCACGACCTGCTCGAGTCGGGTTGCACCGCGATCGCCTATGAAACCGTTACCGACGACCGGGGCGGCTTGCCCCTGTTGGCGCCGATGTCCGAGGTTGCCGGCAAGCTTGCCCCGCAGGTGGGTGCATGGACGCTGCAAAAGGCCAACGGCGGGCGCGGCGTGCTGATGGGTGGCGTGCCCGGCGTCGGCCCGGCCAAGGTCGTGGTGATCGGCGGCGGCGTCGTCGGCACCCATGCGGCGCGCGTCGCGGCGGGGATGGGCGCGGATGTGACCGTGCTCGACATGTCACTCACCCGGCTGCGCTATCTCGATGACGCGTTCCGTGGCGAGTTCAAGACCGGCTACGCCTCGAAGGGCCACACCGCCGAACTGGTCGTCGAGGCCGACATGGTGGTGGGCGCAGTACTCATCCCCGGCGCGGCGGCGCCCAAGCTGATCACCCGCGACCAGCTTTCGACGATGAAAGCGGGCGCGGCGCTCGTCGATGTCGCGATCGACCAGGGCGGCTGTTTCGAGACCTCGCGCGCGACCACCCATGCCGATCCGATCTATGAGGTCGATGGAATCATGCATTACTGCGTCGCCAACATGCCGGGCGCGGTGGCGCGCACCTCGACCATTGCGCTGGGCAATGCGACCATGCCGTTCATGCTGGCGCTGGCCGACAAGGGCTGGAAACAGGCCTGCACCGATGATCCGCACCTTTTGAACGGGCTCAATGTCCATGCCGGGCAACTCACCTACTACGCGGTGGGCAAGGCCCTGGGGCTCGACGTGGTCTCGCCGCAACTGGTGATCAAATAGGCTCTCCTCCGACGGCCCTCCCCGGGGCCACGGTCGGCTGGCGCGGCGCATCCCGGAACGGGACGCCGCGCCTTTTTTTTGCATCGTGTCGCGGCCCGGCTTCCCGATTGCCCCCATGCTTTGCGCAACGGCAAGCAGGTGCAAGGTTGCAGGTGCGACAAACTTGTCTATCCTGTGCGGCATGAACGGGCTATCGCCCGGAAAAGAACAGGGAGCTTGACATGAAAACGACTGCATTCCTTGCTGCTGCGCTGCTTGCCGGAACGGCGATCGGCGCATCGGCCGAAACTCTGCGCTGGGCGCGGGCGGGCGATTCGCTCACCCTCGATCCACATGCACAGAACGAAGGCCCCACACACACGCTGTCCCACCAGATGTATGAGCCGCTCATCATCCGCGACATGACCGGCGAATTCGAGCCCGCGCTCGCCACCGACTGGGCGCCGAGCGAGGATGATCCCAACGTCTGGGTGTTCAACCTGCGCCAGGGCGTGACATTCCACGACGGGGCCGATTTCACCGCCGAAGACGTGGTGTTCTCGATCAACCGGGCAAAGTCCGACAATTCGAACATGAAAGAGCTGTTGAGCTCGATCGTCGAAGTGCGTGCCGTGGATGACCACACCGTCGAATTCGTCACCGACGGGCCGAACCCGATCCTGCCGTCGAACCTGACCAACCTCTTCATGATGGACAAGGACTGGGCCGAGGCGAATGATTCGGTCGATGTTCAACAGGTCGAAGCGGGCGAGAAAACCTTCGCTTCGAGCAACAGCAACGGCACAGGTCCCTACAAGCTGGTCAGCCGCGAAGCGGATGTGAAGACCGTCCTCACCCTCAACGAGGACTATTGGGGCCGTGACGAATTCCCGCTCGACGTGACCGAGATCGTCTATTCCCCGATCCAGAACGCCGCGACGCGCGTCGCGGCGCTCCTCTCGGGCGAAGTCGATTTCATCCAGGACGTGCCGGTTCAGGACATCAATCGCGTGGCAGAGACCGACGGCCTCGTGGTCAAGACGGCCCCGCAGAACCGCACCATCTTCTTCGGCATGAACATGGGCGCCGACGACATCGAGAATGACAATGTCGAGGGCGAGAACCCGCTGGCCGATGCGCGCGTGCGCCGCGCGATGAACCTCGCGATCAACCGCGACGCCATCAAGCAGGTGGTCATGCGCGGGCAATCGGAACCCGCCGGCATCATCGCCCCGCCCTTCGTCAACGGCTGGACCGAGGAGATGGACCAGACCTCGACCGATATCGAGGCCGGCAAGGCACTGATGGAAGAGGCCGGTTATGGCGACGGGTTCTCGATCCAGCTCGATTGCCCGAATGACCGCTACGTCAATGACGAGGCGATCTGTCAGTCGGTGGTCGGAATGCTGGCGCAGATCGGGGTGAACGTGAATCTCGACGCCAAGCCCAAGGCGCAGCACTTCCCGCTGATCACCAATGGCGAGACCGATTTCTACATGCTGGGCTGGGGTGTTCCGACCTACGATTCGGAATACATCTTCAACTTCCTCGTCCACACCCGTGGCAGCGACCGCGGCAGCTGGAACGGAACCGGTTACTCCAACTCCGAGATCGACGAGAAGATCGTCAGCCTGGCGTCGGAAACCGATCTGGACAAGCGCGACGCGACCATCCAGGAGATCTGGGACGAGGTGCAGGAGCAGACCCTCTATCTGCCGATCCACCACCAGGTTCTCAACTGGGGCATGAGCGAAAAGGTCGGCACCGAGGTCAGCCCCGAGGATGACCCCAAGTTCAAGTTCTTCACGATGAACTGAGCCAAACCGGGCGGGCCATCAAGTGCCCGCACCACCGACCGCGCCCGCCCCTTTGCGGGCGCGGTTGCGCATTGAACGGAGCCTTCGATGCTTGCCTATATCATTCGACGCGTGTTTCAGTCGGCGCTTGTCCTGCTCGTGGTCGGGCTGGTCGCGTTTTCCATGTTCAGCTTTGTCGGCGACCCTATCGACAACATGCTGGGCCAGGAACGCACCCAGGCCGATGTCGAGCGCCTGCGCCAGACACTGGGCCTCGACAAGCCCTTCGTGGTGCAGTATTGGCGCTTTCTCGAACAGGCCGCACAGGGCAATTTTGGCCAGAGTTACCGACAGGGCCGCCCGGTGGCCGAGATCTTTCTCGAACGACTCCCCGCAACGCTGGAACTGGCCTTCATTTCGGGGCTGATGGCACTGATCGGGGGGATCTCGCTGGGGATTTTTACCGCGATCAGACGGCGCGGGACCGCCGCAAACCTGATCATGACCGCCTCGCTCATCGGGGTCTCCCTGCCCACGTTCCTGATCGGTATCCTGCTGATCTATCTCTTCTCGGTCGAACTGGGCTGGCTCCCCAGTTTCGGGCGCGGCGAGGTCACGCGCGTCGGAGACTGGACCACCGGGTTTCTCACCACGAGCGGGATCAAGGCACTGATCCTGCCATCGATCACGCTGGGGCTTTACCAGATGACGCTGATCATGCGGCTGGTGCGCACCGAGATGCTCGAAGTGCTGCGGATGGACTACATCCGCTTTGCCCGTGCCCGCGGCATCCGTGAGAAATCGGTGAATTTCCACCACGCGCTCAAGAACACGCTGGTGCCGGTGATCACCATCACGGGCCTCCAACTCGGCAGCATCATCGCCTTCGCGATCATCACGGAAACCGTGTTCCAATGGCCCGGTGTGGGTCTGCTCTTCATCAACGCGGTCCAGTTCGTGGATATCCCCGTCATGGCCGCCTACCTGATGATGATCTCGGTGATGTTCGTGGGCATCAACCTGATCGTCGACATGCTCTATTTCGCGATCGACCCGCGCCTGCGCGTCGACCGCGCGGCAGGAGGGCACTGACATGACCGACACTCCCATTCCCCCCGCCCCGCCCTCGCGCCTGCGCCGCACATGGGATAGCGATCTTTTCTGGTCCTTCCGCAATGCCCCGGTGGCGATGGCGTCGTCTTTCGTCGTCATAGTGCTGATTCTCGGTGCGGTGCTGGCGCCGCTGATTGCGCCGCACGACCCGTTCAGCCCGGGCACGCTCAACCTGATGAACGGCTTTACCCCACCCGGCCAGGCCAATGCCATGACCGGCGACATGTTCCTGCTGGGCACCGACGACCAGGGGCGCGACGTGTTCTCGACCATCCTCTACGGGATGCGCATATCGCTCTTCGTGGGTTTCTCGGCGGTTCTGCTGGCCATGGTGCTCGGTGTCACGCTGGGCCTACTGGCGGGCTATGTCGGCGGCTGGACCGAGACCATCATCATGCGCGTCGCAGATGTGCAACTGACCTTTCCGGCGATCCTCGTCGCGATGCTCATCTTTGGAATCGCCAAGGGCATCACCCCGCCCGAATACCGCGACGAGATGGCGATCTGGGTGCTGATCCTCGCCATCGGCCTGTCGGACTGGGTGCAGTTCGCCCGGGTGGTGCGCGGCGCGACCCTGGTCGAGAAGAACAAGGAATACATCCAGGCCGCGCGGCTCATCGGGCGCACGCCGTTCTCGATCATGCTGCGCCATATCCTGCCCAACGTGCTCAACCCGGTGCTGGTCATTGCCACCATCAGCCTGGCGCTCGCGATCATCGCCGAGGCCACGCTTTCCTTCCTCGGCGTGGGGGCGCCGCCGACCAAGCCGTCGCTCGGCACGCTCATCCGCATCGGGCAGGAATTCATGTTCTCCGGTGAATGGTGGATCCTGATCTTTCCTGCCGCCACCCTTCTGGCGCTGGCGCTCTCGATCAACCTGCTGGGCGATTGGCTCCGCGATGCCCTGAACCCGAGGCTCAGATGACCGACACACCCGTTCTTTCCGTTCGCAATCTCGTCGTCGAGATTCCCACCCGCCATGGCCTCCTGCGCCCGGTGGACGATGTCAGCTATGACATCGAGGCCGGCGAAATCCTTGGCGTCGTGGGTGAATCCGGCGCCGGCAAATCCATGACCGGCAACGCGGTGATCGGCCTTCTCGACCCGCCCGCACGGATCACCTCGGGCGAGATCCTGCTTTCGGGACAGCCGATCCACAATCTCGGGCGCTCTGCGCTGCGTCGTCTGCGCGGCAAGAAGATGGGCATGATCTTCCAGGATCCGCTGACCTCGCTCAACCCGCTGCTGACCGTGGGCGAACAGTTGAGCGAAACCATTCGTGAACATCTCGACGTGAGCCGGGACCAGGCGCGCAAGCGCGCCGTCGCCGCGCTGGAAGAGGTCGGCATCCCCGCCGCAAGCGCGCGGATCAATAGCTATCCGCACGAGTTCTCGGGAGGGATGCGGCAGCGCGTGGTGATCGCGCTGGCGCTTTGTGCCGAACCCGATCTCGTCATCGCCGACGAACCCACCACCGCGCTCGACGTGTCGGTCCAGGCCCAGATCATGGCCCTGCTCAAGCGGCTTTGCCGCGAACGCGGCGTGGCGGTGATGCTCGTCACCCATGACATGGGCGTGATCGCCGAGGCCGCCGACCGCGTGGCGGTGATGTATGCCGGGCGGCTGGCCGAACTGGGCGGGGTGCGCGAGGTGCTGACCAATGCGCGCCACCCCTATACCGACGGGCTCATGGCTTCGACGCCGCTGGCCAGTGCGGGCCTCAAGCGCCTGCGCCAGATCCCCGGCGCGATGCCGCGCCTCGGCGCATTGCCCACCGGCTGTGCGTTCCATCCGCGCTGCGAATATGCCCAGGACCGGTGCCGCCAGGACCCCGGGCCGACGATTGCCAGCTGCGACGGGCACGCCGCCTGCTGGTTCCCGCTCGCCACCGACAGGAAAGAGGAAGCCCAGGCATGAGCGCGATCATCAAGGTCGAACATCTCACCCGCGTTTTCGACGTCTCGAAACCCTGGCTGAACCGGGTGATCGAACGTCTGCCCCGCGCCCTTCTGACCGCCGTGTCGGATGTCAGCTTCGAGATTGAGGAAAACAGCGTCTATGCACTCGTCGGCGAAAGCGGCTCGGGCAAATCCACCATCGGCAAGATCATGGTCGGCCTCGTCGCGCCCACCGAAGGCAGCGTGCAGATATCCGGTGTCGATCTGGCCAGCGAAACCGATGCGGCCAAGATCGAGGCGGTGCGCAGCGAAATCCAGATGATATTCCAGGATCCGTTTGCCTCGCTCAACCCGCGCTGGCGGGTGCGCGACGTGATCGCCGAGCCGGTCGCGGCCAAGGGCGGTGATACCACCGGGCTGGCCGAGAAGCTGCTCGAACAGGTGGGGCTTTCGGCGGCGGATGCGGGCAAGTATCCGCATGAGTTCTCCGGCGGTCAGCGACAGCGGATCTGCATCGCCCGGGCGCTGGCCTCGAACCCGCGGATCATCGTCTGCGACGAACCCACATCGGCGCTCGACGTGTCGGTCCAGGCGCAGGTTCTCAACCTGATGTCCGACCTGCGCGAGGAACTGGGCCTGACCTATCTCTTCATCAGCCATGACCTCACCGTGGTGCAGCACATGGCCGACCGGATCGGCGTGCTCTACCTTGGCCGCCTGGTCGAAGAGGCCCCCCGCGACGTGCTGTTCAACGATCCCAAGCACCCCTACACGCAGATGCTCTTTGCCGCCGCGCCCAAGATGGACGGGTTCGGCCGCGAGATCGAGGCCCCCAAGGGCGAGATCCCCGACGCGATCAACCCGCCCACGGGCTGCGCCTTTCATCCGCGCTGCCCGCTGGCCGTCGAGCGGTGCAGTCGCGAACGCCCCGAGATGCGCAATATCGGCGAGACCCGCGTCGCCTGTCACATGGCCGAGTGATCCGCATGACGGTGCCCGCCCATCCGATTTTTCGCTGAAAGATCGTCTGCCGGCTCACGCCACCATCTGCTCGGCCTTCTTGAGGTCCACGCTCACCAGTTGGCTTACCCCCTGCTCCTGCATGGTGACACCAAAGAGCCGGTCCATCCGCGCCATCGTCACCGCGTGGTGCGTGATGATCAGGAACCGCGTGTCGGTCCGGCGGCACATCTCGTCAAGCATGTCGCAGAACCGCGTGACATTGGCATCATCGAGCGGTGCATCGACCTCATCGAGCACACAGATCGGCGCCGGGTTGGCCAGGAAAACGGCGAAGATCAGCGCCAGCGCGGTCAGCGTCTGCTCACCCCCCGACAAGAGCGACAGCGTGGCCAGCTTCTTGCCCGGTGGCTGGCACATGATTTCCAGTCCTGCTTCGAGCGGGTCGTCGCTTTCCACCAGCACCAGCTTGGCCTCGCCACCACTGAAGAGGTGCCGGAACAGCAGCGAGAAATTCTCGTTCACCTGCTCGAATGCCGTCAGAAGGCGTTCGCGTCCCTCGCGGTTGAGACTGGCGATCCCGTTGCGCAGGGTTCGGATCGCCTCCTCGAGGTCGGTCTTTTCCTTCACAAGCTCGTCATGCTCGGTCTGAACCTCGCGCGCATCCTCTTCGGCGCGCAGGTTGACCGCGCCAAGCGCATCCCGCTGGCGCTTGAGACGGCCCACATCCGCCTCGATCGCCTCTGACCCGGGCATTGCTTCGGGATCGGCCCCAAGGCTTTCAAGAAGCGTCGCGGGTGTGCACTCCTGTTCCTCCCCGATCCGGTCCTCGGCATGGGTCACCGTCTCGCGGGCCGCATCGGCGCGCGCCTCGGCCCGCGCCCGCGCCTCGCGCGCCTCGCTGGCCGTGCGTTCGGCCTCGCGCTCGCTTGTGACGGCAGCGCGCAACGCGGTTTCCGCCTCGGCCAGCGCATCGGCGGCCGCACGTTGGCGCGACTCGGCCTTTTCGATCTCGCCCGACAACTCCTCGCGCCGTGCGGCGATCTCGCCCGGTGCCGCCATCGCGTCCTGCAACTCGGCCTCGGATGCGGTCTTGCGCTCGCCCAGCTCGGCAATCCGCTTGCCGGCCGTCTCGAGCCGATGCCTCCAGCCGCTGATCTCCTTCGTGACCTCCTGCGCGCGCTTCAGCCGCGCCTCACCCTCGCGGCGCAGCTCGTCATGGGCCGACCGGCGCGACATCATCGTGATCCGCGCCGCCTCGACCGTCATCTTGACATCCTCGACCCGCCCCCGCGCAGCATCGAGATCGCCCAGGTCGGCCAGCCCCTTCTCGGCCTCGGCCAGTTGCGTCCGCGCCGACATCGCCTCTTCCTCGTGGCGCGACAGTGCCAGCCCCGCGGATTCGAGCCGCGACGCGGCGAGGCTGCGGTCGGCGTCGGCCCGGCTCAATGCCCGCGCGGCCTCGGTCAGCATCCGGTCGGCCGCACGCCGCGCCTCGCGGGCCTGGCTGTCAGCCTCGCTCAAATCCTTCAGGCGCGCCTGCAACATCTCATGCGCCGCGCGCGCCCCATCGGCCCTTGCCGTGGCCCTCTCCATCTGCTGCTTAAGCGCTTCGAGCCGGTTGAGCTGTTGCAGCCGCAGCGCTGCGGCGCTCGGCGCATCCTCGGCCCAGGCGCGATACCCGTCCCAGCGCCACAGGTCGCCCTCAAGGCTCACCAGCCGCTGACCGGGCCGCAACAGAGCCTGCAAACGCCCGCCCTCTTCCGCATCGACAAGGCCGATCTGGCTCATCCGGCGGGCCAGGACCTCGGGAACGCTGACATGGTTCGACAGCGCGTCCACCCCGTCTGGCAGGGGTTGGGCCGCGTCGTAGCCGGGCATCAGCGCCCAGCCCGACGGCCCGTCCTCGCCCACTTCCGGCGCGCGCAGGTCATCGGCCAGCGCCGCACCCAGCGCCTTTTCGAATCCCTGCTCGACCTGCAACCGGTCCATGATCTGTCCGCCCTCGGCGGTGTCGCGCTCGACCAGCTTGGCCAGCGCAGTCGCCTCGGCGCGCAACGCGTTGACCTCGCCCTCGGCTTCGCTGCGTTCGGCCCGTGCATCGGCCTCGCGCGATTGCGTCTCGGCCCGCGCCGACTCGGCCTCGGTCAGGGCCGCGTCGGCCTGTTCGGCCTGGTCCTGCGCCGCAGCCTCCGCCCGCTCGGCCTCGGTGTGATCGGCCTCGGCCCGGCTCAGCGCCGCCTCGGCGTCGCACGCCGCAGCCTTCGCCTTCTCGGCCTCGGCCTCGCTGCGGGCCAGCGTCTTGCGGCTGTCTTCAAGGAAGCGATTGGCCGATTGGTGCCGCGCCGCCAGCCGCGCCACATCCTCGGTCAGTTGCGCGAGATCGCCCTCGCGCGCCTGCAACACCTGCGCCGCCTCGCGCGCCGCCTCGGCGGCTTCTTCGAGGCGCGCATCATGCCCCTCCCCGGCCTTTTCAAGCTCGCGCGCCTCCCATTCCAGCCGCTCGATCGTCTCGCCCGCATCACGGTTCAGCCCCGCCTCGCGCTCCATGTCCGCGCTCAACTGCCCGATCCGCCGTTCCAGCGTCGCAATGGTCTCTTTCGCACGCGCCTCCTGATCGCCGAGCGCATCATGCTGCACCCGCAACCGCTGCAACACCGCCGCCGCGATCGCCTCTTCCTCGCGCAAAGGTGGCAGCGCCTCCTCGCGCTGCGCGCGCAGCTTGGCGGCATCACGCGCCGCCGCCTCGGCCCGGGCCGTCGCGTTGATCCGCTCGCGCAGTTCACCCTCGGCGGCCAAACGCGCCACTTCGGCCTCTTTCCAGCGCCGGTAAAGCAACATCCCTTCCGCCTGGCGCAGCTCCTCGCCGATCGCGCGGTAGCGCGCCGCCTGCTTTGTCTGCCGCGCCAACTGCTGCAACTGCTGCGCCAGCTGCTCGATAACGTCATCGACGCGGGTCAGGTTCGCCTCGGCGCCTTTCAGCTTCAATTCGGCCTCGTGGCGGCGCTGGTAGAGACCGGAAATCCCCGCCGCCTCTTCAAGGATACGCCGCCGCGCCTTGGGTTTTGCGTTGATGAGTTCGGCAATCTGCCCCTGCCGGACCAGAGCGGGCGAATGCGCCCCGGTCGAGGCATCGGCAAACAGCATCTGCACATCACGCGCCCGTACATCCTTGCCGTTGGTCTTGTAGGCGCTGCCCACGTCGCGGGTGATCCGCCGCACGATCTCCAGAACGTCGCTGTCGTTGAACCCTGCCGGGGCCAGCCGTTCACTGTTGTCGATCAGGATCGAAACTTCCGCGAAATTCCGCGCCGGCCGGGTCGCCGCCCCGGCAAAGATCACGTCTTCCATGCCACCGCCGCGCATCGCCGTCGGGCGGTTCTCGCCCATGACCCAGCGCAGCGCCTCGAGCAGGTTCGACTTGCCACAGCCGTTGGGCCCGACCACGCCGGTCAACCCGTCCGAGATGATCAGGTCGGTCGGATCGACGAAGCTCTTGAAGCCGGTCAGTCTGAGCTTGGAAAAACGCACGAACCCCTGCCTGCGGTCTGATTCCTCTATCCGGCCGATTGTGACGGCGTGACGACCATCGAGTCAACGCCAGCGCGTCACGATATAGGGGTCACGTCTGACTTATCCCCAATATATCGCCCCAACCGCAGCCTGCGCGCGCCGCGGGACGGTGG
>NZ_JAWLDS010000006.1:44682-73738 GCF_041686535.1 Aquicoccus sp.
TGGCAAGGCCGAGCGCCGTCCCGCCGTTCGCCACTCAATCCCCCAGCTTGGCATGGACCTCGTCGAGGTCGATCTCGCCCACCGGCATCTTGTTCGACGGATCGTCGAAATCGTATTTGAAAAGCTTGAAATCGCGGTTGTAGATTTCCTTGACCAGGTGCATCGACAGATCGTCGAAATAATCCGCGACCGGGTGCAGCCGCTTGGGCCCGTGCCCCTCGCTCTCGTTGAACCGGGGCACCGCGTCCAGCTTCACCTCGACCGGCGTGTCGATCGCCTCCAGAACCTCCTGCATCCCCTCGTCGAATTTCTCGGTCCAGAAGATCTTGTCATAGCGCCCGCCATTCACGATGAAGGTGCTCACATGCCCGGACATCGCGCTCCAGTGGATGTCGGGCTCCATCGGCCGGCGCCAGCGGATCGTGTCGCGCGCGAAGAGCAGGAACCGCCGGAAGCTCCTGATCTGGTCGAACTCGAACCCGTTCTCCGGGTCGCCCACTTCGATCCCGTATTTCTGGATGATGAGCGGCACCAGGTTTCCGCGATACCGCTTGCCGTTGCGCTGGATGCCGCAGATCTTGTCGAAAAAGGACGACAGGATGCGCGTGTAAGGGTTGCGCACACAGGTAAAGGCATAGGACGAATGGGTTTTCACATTGGCGTTGATCAAGGGTTGGCTCTCGTCGCGCGCCCATTTGTGCAGGCCCTCGGTCGCGTCGTGGATGTCGCCGTCGAAAAATTCGCCGTGATCCGAGTAATACATGATCTGCCCGATGGTCGAGCAGGCGCATTTCGGCACCACCCTGTAAACCACGCTTTCGCTTTCGGTCATCCAGGTTCCCGGGAACCCCATCCTGCGCCTCCGAAGTCTTGTCTTGTTTTTCTTGCGGATTCTATACCACCACCGATTCATGAAAGGAATGTCGATTTTCCCGGGCCCGACCGCCAGGTCCGGGGATCAAAAACGCCACTGACCCGGGTTTATTCACGGACCATTCACCTCTATCACTAAAACAATCCGGGGCATAAGGAGCAGATCGTTTCCCGCAATGGCAAGAATCGCCTTCATATTGCTGTGTCACAAGGACCCCGAGGCCATCATCAAGCAGGCCGAGCGCCTCACGTCGGTGGGCGACTACATGGCGATCCATTTCGACGCCCGCGCCAAACCCGAACATCACGCGCGCATCCGCGCCGCGCTTGACGACAACCCCAACGTGACCTTCGCGAAAAAGCGCATCAGGTGCGGCTGGGGCGAATGGAGCCTCGTGCAGGCGTCGCTGAACGCGATCGAGGCCGCGGTCGAGGCGTTTCCGCGCGCCACCCATTTCTACATGCTCTCGGGCGATTGCATGGCGATCAAGTCGGCCGAGTACGCCCATGAATTCCTCGACCGCGACGATTGCGATTACATCGAAAGCTTCGACTATTTCGAAAGCGACTGGATCAAGACCGGCTGGAAAGAGGAGCGATTGATCTATCGCCACTGGTTCAACGAGCGCACCCAGAAAAAACGCTTCTACGCCATGTTCGAGTTGCAAAAGCGCCTCGGCCTGACACGCGCGATCCCCGATGACATCCAGGTGATGATCGGCTCGCAATGGTGGTGCCTGCGGCGGCGCACCATCGAGTGGGTGCTCGATTTCACGCGCGCGCGCCCTGACGTGATGCGGTTCTTCCGCTCCACCTGGATTCCCGACGAAACCTTTTTCCAGACCTTGGTGCGTCACCTCGTGCCAGAGCGCGAGATCCGCTCGCGCACCCTCACCTTCCTGATGTTCACCGATTACGGAATGCCGGTGACCTTCTACAACGATCACTACGACCTGCTGCTCAGCCAGGATTTCCTCTTCGCCCGCAAGATCAGCCCAGAGGCCCGCGAACTCAAGCGCCGGCTGGGGCTGCTCTATGCGACACGCGGCTGGGATTTCAAGATCTCGAACGAAGGCCGCTCGCTCTTCAAGTTCCTGACCCAGCGCGGCCGGATCGGGCGCCGCTTTGCCCCCCGCTTCTGGGAAAGCGAGGGCTCGCTCGGCCGCGAACGCGAACTCATGATCGTGGTCTGCAAGAAATGGCATGTCGCCAAGCGCCTGATCGAGCGGATCCGAAAGATGACCAACATCCCCTGCATCGAATATCTCTTCAACGAGGAGGCCACACGCCTGCCCGACCTCGGGGGAATCCAGTCCTCCATGGGCAAACGCCACCGCCACCGCCGCGCATTGATGCGGATGCTTTTCGATTATTACGACACCGAACGCCTGATCATCTGCCTCGATCCCAACAATATCGACCTGCTCAACGATTTCTACGGCGACCGCTCGGTGACCCGTATGCTCGAAGTCGATTGCATGTTCAGCGACGATTACCTCATCGGTCACGCCAAGCGGATCGGCCTTGCCGGCGAAAAGACCCCGCAGGAAACGCTCGAACGCCTGCTGCCCACGATCCGCGGCGACATGCAGTTCGAGATCGACCAGATTCGCGATGCCGATTTTCCGAACCACCACCGGATTCGCGAAGCCGAACCGCCCGAAGTCAACGCCGAGGCACTGGGCCATTTCCTCGCGATCGACCGGGACAAGGCCCTCGAAATCGCCAAAACGCATTACCTCTTCGTCGATTGACCCCCCTTGCCCCCCCGGGCGCATTCGCCCATATTCACCACCGGAAACGGCAACCCGAAGGATGAAACGCGATGGTCACCGAGGCTCCCGAAACCCGCATCGTAGATCAATGGCGCGTCTCCTGCGACGGTGGCGAGGGTGCGCTGGGCCATCCCCGTGTCTGGCTACAGATTCCGCGGGAAACCGGCTATGTCGAATGTCCCTATTGCGACGCCAAGATCATCCACCGCGATTTCGAGGGCGAGGTCTGATCACGCCTGCCTGACCGACCGCCACGCGGCGCTTCGCGGGTCACGGTGCGCCGCGCAACCTGACGTGCCGATGCCGGTCCGGCATCGCGCCTCGCCCGGGCTGCGCGTCGACCGGCGTCAGTGTGCAAGGCCCCGTCGGATACGCGGCTCCGGCAGCAGGCTGGTCAGGCGACGCCAGAGCCATTCCCAGGGCCCGAACGGGAAGCAACTCAGCCAGAGATGGGCAAACGCGATCAGCATGGCATAGAGCCCGGCGGCAAAGGCCAGCACCCCCAATGTGCCCAACTGCCCGATCAAACCCAGGCCCCAGCCATAGAACAGGGCCTGTCCCGACACGGCGGTCGTCAGGTATCCGGTCAACGTCATCCGGCCCAGCGGCGCCAGCAATCGACGCAGCCAACCCACCGAAGGCCCGGCCAGCGCCGCGGCGATCAGCATGAGATAACCCAGCGACATGACCGGGCCCTCCAGTTTGAGCATGACCCAGAGCCCTTTGGGCTCCACGGCATAGCGCAACAGGAGATTCATCGTGAAACCGACCAGCGCGAAAATGAGGCCCAGCCGCAGCAATTGGTCACGACGCCCGGCCAGCGCCATGAGCACACCGCTCTTGCCGGCCGCGAGCCCCAGAAGGAAAAGCCCCATCAGCGTCATGAACCTCAACACAAACGTGCTGTCCGCGGCTTCGGACGCGGCAAAGATCATGTGCCAGTTCTGTTTTACCGTGTCGGTTACCTCTGGCGATGCAAAGGCATCGAGGCTTTCGGTATGGCCGCGCGGTACGGGGGTGGGCACCTCGTAGCCGCCCAATGCCAGAGTCATCGGTGCGGCGAGTATGAGCGCAAGCGCCAGCCCGGCAATGACCCCTGACGGCAGGCGCGCGGCAAACGGCAGGATCAGCCCCAGCACCGCGTAACTCATCAGGATATCGGCCCAGAAAAGGAACAGCGCGTTGAACAGCCCGATCATGAAGAGCACCACCAGTCGCCGGATGAAACGCACCGACGCATCACGCGACGAAAGCGCCTTGCCAAGGATCACGCTGAAGCTGAACCCGAACATGAACGAAAATGCCGCCAATGCCTTGTCGTCGACCAGGATGCGCACAATGACCCAGACGAGTTGATCGACGATGCCCAGGGCCTCCTCGCGCATTTCCGGGGTAAGATAGGCCAGGCCCGAAAACGTCATCATGTTCATGACGATAACACCGGCAAGAGCCACCGCCCGCAGCGAGTCGATCAGATCATTGCGTCTGTGCGTTGCTTCTGTGCTCACGCTGGAACTCCCTTCTGCAACTCTGTGCTTCCCGCGGATGCGTCGGCAAGCTCCGGCGCGAATGAATGGGCAGCCATTTTCTTTCGATACGACGAGCTTGTGAACAGGCACGCCAGCTGAGTAGTCGTGCCAAATGTCGGGCGGCGATCCGCGCATGTCCAGAGTCCGGCCCTCGCGCTGGCAAAATCTTGCCAAACGCAGTGCGCCCGTAAGGTGCGCGGGATGCGCTGCCAAAAGGCGGTCTCCGGCTGTCACCGCCCATGGCATTCGCACATGATCCCTCTGGCCCCGCCCGCGCCCATGTGCGAAACCTGTCCCCGTTCAACCGGGGGAAACGCATATGTCATTCGGCAAAGGCTGCCACCTGCACCTCATCGACGGCTCGGCCTTCATTTTCCGCGCCTATCACGCGCTGCCGCCGCTCACGCGCAAATCCGACGGGCTGCCCATCGGCGCGGTCTCGGGCTTCTGCAACATGCTCCAGAAATATGTCGAGGACGCCAGCGGCGACGACGCGCCCACCCATGCCGCGGTGATCTTCGACTATTCCGGCAAGACCTTTCGCAACGACCTTTACCCCGAATACAAGGCCAACCGCCCGCCTGCGCCCGAAGACCTCGTGCCGCAGTTCCCCCTCACCCGCGAGGCCACCCGCGCCTTCAACGTCGCCTGCCACGAGATCGAAGGTTACGAGGCCGACGACATCATCGCCACGCTGGCCAACCAGGCCCGCGAGTTGGGCGGGCGCGTCACCATCATATCGTCGGACAAGGATCTGATGCAGCTTGTCGGCGGCGGCGTGGAAATGCTTGACGCGATGAAGAACCGCCGCATCGACCGCGACGGGGTGATGGAGAAATTCGGCGTGCCGCCCGAGCGTGTGGTGGACGTGCAGGCGCTTTCCGGCGATTCGGTCGACAACATCCCGGGCGCGCCCGGCATCGGCCCAAAGACCGCGGCGCTTCTGATCAACGAATTCGGCGATCTCGACACGCTTCTGGAAAACGCCGACCAGATCAAGCAGCCCAAGCGCCGCGAAACCCTGATCGAAAAGGCCGACCAGATCCGCATGTCGCGCGATCTGGTGCTGCTCAAGACCGACACCCCGCTCGATTTCACCCTCGATGATCTCGAAGTGCACGACCCCGACCCCGACACGCTCCTGCCGTTCCTGGCCAGGATGGAGTTTCGCACCCTTTCCAAACGCATCGCCGACAAGATGGGCGTCGAACCCCCAATCATCGAGGATACGCCCGCCGCCGCCAATGACGATACCCCGCCCGACTTCCCCCCCATCGACCCCGCGCAATACGAATGCATCCGCGATGCCGACACGCTCTCGCGCTGGATCAAGCTCATCCATTCCCGCGGTTACGTCGCCATCGACACCGAAACCACCTCGCTCGACGAGATGCAGGCCGAGCTTGTGGGCATATCCCTCGCCGTGATCCCCGGCCAGGCCGCCTATCTCCCGCTTACCCACAAGGGCGGCAACGCCGATGACCTCTTCGGCACCGACACGCTCGCCGAAGGGCAGATGGACACCGACGCGGCGCTCGCCCTCCTCAAACCCGTGCTTGAGGATGATGCCGTCCTCAAGATCGGGCAGAACATGAAATACGACGCCAAGATCCTCGCCCGCCACGGCATAAACATCGCCCCCATCGACGACACGATGCTGATGTCCTACGCGCTCTTCTCGGGCATTCACGGGCACGGCATGGACGCGCTCTGCGAACGCTACCTCTCGCACATCCCGATCCCGATCAAGGATCTCATCGGTTCGGGCAAGTCGGCCATCACCTTCGACCGCGTGCCGCTCGACGAGGCGGTGAAATACGCCGCCGAGGACGCCGACATCACCCTGCGCCTCTGGCACCGGTTCAAACCGGAACTGCCCCGCGCCCGCGTCACCACCGTCTATGAAACGCTCGAACGCCCGCTCGTCCCGGTGCTGGCCGAGATGGAGATGCACGGCATTACCGTCGACCGCGACACGCTTTCGCGCATGTCCAACGCCTTCGCCCAGAAAATGGCCGCGCTCGAGGCCGAGATTCACGAGCTGGCCGGCGAGAAATTCAACGTCGGCTCGCCCAAGCAACTGGGCGAGATCCTCTTTGACAAGATGTCGCTCGATGGCGGCAAGAGGGGCAAGACCGGCGCCTATGCCACCGGCGCCGACGTGCTCGAAGATCTGGCCACCGAACACGAACTGCCCGCCCGCGTGCTCGACTGGCGCCAGCTTTCCAAGCTCAAATCCACCTATACCGACGCGCTTCAGGATCACATCAACCCCGACACCGGCCGCGTCCACACCTCTTACGTGCAAACCGGCGCCAGCACCGGTCGCCTTGCCTCGACCGATCCCAACCTGCAAAACATCCCCGTGCGCTCCGAGGAGGGCCGCCGCATCCGCGAAGCCTTCATCGCCCCCGAGGGCACCCGCCTCGTCAGCCTCGACTATTCCCAGATCGAGTTGCGCATCCTGTCGCATGTCGCCGGGATCGACACCATGAAACAGGCATTCCGCGACGGCCACGACATCCACGCCATGACCGCCTCGGAAATCTTCGGCGTGCCGCTGGACGAGATGACACCCGACATCCGCCGCAAGGCCAAGGCAATCAATTTCGGCGTGATCTACGGCATCTCCGGCTTTGGCCTCGCCCGCAACCTGCGCATCCCGCGCAGCGAGGCACAGGCCTTCATCGACGAGTATTTCAAACGCTACCCGGGCATCCGCGCCTACATGGACGACACCGTGAACTTCGCCAAGGAAAACGGTCACGTTGCCACGCTCTTCGGGCGCAAGATCCACACGCCGGAAATCTCTGCCAAGGGGCCGCGCGCCGCCTTCGCCCGCCGCGCCGCGATCAACGCGCCGATCCAGGGCACAGCCGCCGACGTGATCCGCCGCGCGATGATCCGCATGCCCGCCGCGATCGCGGGCCTGCCCGCGAAAATGCTGCTCCAGGTGCATGACGAGTTGATCTTCGAGGTCGAGGAAAATGCCGTCGATCGCCTCATCGACACCGCCCGCGAGGTGATGGAAGGCGCCGCCCACCCCGCCGTGCATCTCGACATTCCGCTGACCGTCGACGCGGGCCAGGGCGCCAACTGGGCCGAGGCGCATTGACGCCCCGACCCTCCCGGCGCCCGATCCGACGCCGTGGCACAGCGTGAGCCGGTTTGCCGTACCTGACGCCCGGCGCGGGATGACTCTCGCCCATGTCAACCATGCAGCACCAAGCGGTCCTTGCCCGGGAAGAGCGGCGAAGCCGCCGGGGCAGCGCCCGACCCCCCGGTCGGCCGCTGCCCTCCTGCCAAAGAGCCGCCAAACCCTTCTTGCGACCTTCCCTCGATACGGGAGAGGGTCGATGTGACATCGCGCTCGCCCGCACGCACGATCACCCGTCCTGCTTGATATCTGCCCCTCGCTTGCCCACAATCCGCCCAAGTCTCGCGCCATACCACGCGCATGACCGTCAGACGGAGTCGCCCCACATGCCCACCCTGCGTGCCCTGATCGCCACGCTCGCCCTTGTCGCCACGGCCACCCTTGCCCACCACGCCGTGGCCGAAACCGAAGAGCCCCGCATCCTCGTGATCGGCGATTCGCTTCTGGCCAAGAACAGGCTAGCCGATCGCAACGTCGCGGCCCGCCTCTCGGCCCTGCTTGATGAACCTGTTGCCGATCATTCCGTTGCCGGGGCATGGATGATCTATAACCTGCCGATCACCGGCGCGATGGGCCTTTCGATCCCGAAACAGTGGCGCGACGGCGACTGGGACTGGGTGATCATGAATGGCGGCGGCAACGACCTGTGGCTGGGATGCGGCTGCGACAACTGCGATTACAAGCTCAACCGGCTGATCGCCGAAAACGGCCGCCGCGGCGCGATTCCCTCGCTGGTGCAGCAAATCCGACACTCCGGCGCGCGGGTGCTGATCGTGGGCTACCTGCGCAATCCCGGGTTTTCCTCGCCGATCAAATCCTGCAAGGACGTGGGCGACACGCTCGAAGCGCGTATCGCACGGCTCGCCGAAATCGACCCCAACGTCTATTTCCACCCGCTCACCGATCTCGTGCCGCATGGCGATCTGAGCTTTCATGCCATCGACCGGATTCACCCATCGCTCAAGGGCTCCGATGCCATCGCCCGCCGCCTGGCAAAGGTGATCCAGTCCGCCCGGTGAGCCCGGCCGCGATGCTGGCGGAAAACCCGAACACCGCGCCAAACGCCGTTTCCCGCCCCTGATCTGCCGCTGTGGGGCAGTGCCGATTTAGCGAATCCGCTATTTCCGGCTATCCTGCCCCGACCGATTGCCCAAGGACGCCGCCATGACCCGCGAAACCAAGCTCATCCTCTGCCCTGTCAACCTGCGCCACGCCAAGGTCGCGACCGCCGCCTATGACGAGGCCGTCGAGATGGCCCGCCGCCGTGGCGCCCGTCTCATCGTCGTTACGGTCGCCCCCGAGATCGAGCGCAATCTCAACATCTACGATTCGAACGCCTACTGGTCGGGCGAGATGGACAAGTTCCTTGCCGCCAATCCGGCCGAAGGGGTCGAAATCACGACCATGGTGCGCAAGGGTGCGGTGCACCGCCAGATCGTCAAGCTGGCCGACGAGCAAAAGGTCGACCTGATCGTGATCGAAGCCGCCAACCCGAAGATCCAGGACTACCTGCTCGGCACCACGGCCAGCCACGTGGTCGCCCATTCCGAATGCTCGGTCTACGTGGTACGGGGCTGATCCCGCGCCCATGGGCCCTTGCAAATCCCCGCGGGACGACCATTACTCGGGCCATGCCACATGACCACCACGGACATCACCACCCCGACCCGTCGCTGATCGAAGGCGACCGCCGGGTCGGCGCCGCCATCGCCGTTAACCTCGCCCTGACCCTCGCCCAGATCGTGGCGGGGGTGATCTCGGGCAGTCTCGCGCTGATCGCCGACGCGATTCACAACCTTTCGGACGCGCTGTCGCTGGTCATCGCCTTCTATGCCCGCCGCATCGCCCGCCGCCCCGCGGACGAGGCGATGACCTTCGGCTATGGCCGGGCCGAGGTGGTGGCCGCGCTGATCAACTACACCACGCTGATCGTCATCGCGCTCTACCTCGCCGCGCAAGGGGTTGAGCGGCTGTTCAACCCGGTCGAGATCACCGGCTGGATCGTCGTCGCCGTCGCCGGGCTGGCGCTGGTGATCGACAGTGTCACCGCGGCGCTGATCTTTCGGCTCTCGCGGAACTCGATGAACATGCGCGCGGCCTTCCTGCACAACCTCGCCGACGCGATGGGCTCGGTCGCGGTGATCGTCGCGGGCACCCTGATCCTGCTTTACGACTGGCGGCTCGTCGACCCGATCGTCACGCTCTTCATCTCGGCCTATATCCTGTGGCACAGCTATCAGGGCATCCGCCCGGTGATCCGCGTCCTGATGCTGGCCACCCCCGAGGAAACCGACCTGCCCGCGCTCATCGCCGCGATGGAGGCGTGCGACGGGGTCGAGAGTGTTCACCATGTCCACCTGTGGCGCATGCAGGAGCACGAACCCGCTTTCGAGGCCCATGTCGTGCTTGCCCCCGGTGCCGACCCCGAAGCTGTCCGCAGTGACCTCAAGGCTCTGTTGCGCCGCGCATTCTCGATCTCCCACTCCGTGCTCGAGCTTGAAACCCCGGGCGCGGCCTGCCATGACAGTCCGCAGATCGGCCATTGAAACGGACAGCATGACAGACAAACCCCGCCCCACCCCGCAAGAGCTTGCCGACAGCCTCGTGTCGGTGCTCGATGTCGAACCGGTCGAGGAGAACTTCTTCCGCGGCATCGCCACCCCCGGCGCGCGCGGGCGCAGCTTCGGCGGACAGGTCATCGCACAGGCGCTGATGGCCGCCATCCGCACCGTGCCGGACGATCGCGCCAACCATTCGCTGCATGGCTATTTCATGCGCCCCGGCGACGCCACCAAGCCCGTTCTCTACCAGGTCGAGCGTGACCGCGACGGGCGCAGTTTCGCCACCCGCCGCGTGGTCGCGGTGCAGAACGGGCAGCCCATCCTCAACCTCGCCGCCTCCTTCCAGGTCGAGGAAGAGGGCCTGTCGCACCAGGACACCATGCCCGATGTCCCCGCGCCCGAAGATCTCAAGAGCGAGCTTGAGCTCGCCGCCGAATTCAAGGACGAACTGCCCGAGATGTTTCTCAAGTGGCTCTCGGTCCCGCGCCCGATCGAGATGCGCCACGTCACCCCGCGCCCGCCCTTCACCCGCGAACCCGCGCCCGAGCAAAGTTACTGGTTCCGCGTGACCGGCCGGATCGGCGAGGATGCGAACCTGCATCGCGCGGCGCTCGCCTATGCCTCGGATTTCGGGCTGCTGGGCACCTCGGCCTATGCCCATGCCAAGGCGTTTGCCGATCCCGACATGCAGTTCGCGTCGCTCGATCACGCGCTGTGGATTCATGGCCCGTTCCGCGCCGATGACTGGCTGCTTTACGTGATGGACAGCCCCTGGTCGGGCGGCGCGCGTGGCTTCAACCGCGGGCGGATCTTCACCCGCGACGGGCGGCTTGTCGCCAATGTCGCGCAGGAAGGGCTGATACGCCGGATCGCCCCGCGCGCGTGATCCCGCGCGCCCTCGGCGCCCGACGTCCAGCTTGTCATGGCAAATCGCTTTCGCCCCGACCGGGCAGCACACCGTTGCCCGGCAGGCGAATTTCCGCAGGAAAATCGGCTGCTGACCACCGGCGCGCAGGCGGCGCCGCAAAACCCTGTTGAACCCGGCCCCCGGACCTGTTCATCATCCGCTCACACGCGAAAGGGCCGCCGCATGACCATCCCCCAGATAGTGATCTTCTGCATTCTCGCGGCCACCATGGCGCTCTTCCTGTGGGGGAAATTCCGGCACGACATCGTGGCGCTGGCGGCGCTCATGGCCTGTGTCATCGCCGGTCTCGTGCCGGCCGACGAGGCCTTTGCCGGGTTCGGCCACCCGGCGGTGATCACCGTGGCCTGCGTGCTCGTGCTCAGCCAGGGCCTTCAGAACACCGGCGCGGTGGACTGGATCGCGCGCACCGTTCTGCCGCGCGAAAGCGGGCGGATGACGAGCATGGCGCTGCTCATGGGCCTCGGGGCGGCGCTGTCGGGATTCATGAACAACGTGGGCGCGATGGCGCTTCTGATGCCGGTGGCGGTGCAACTCGCCAACCGGCTCGATCTCACACCGGGGCAGGTGCTGATGCCGCTCGCCTTCGGCACCATCCTGGGCGGCATGACCACCCTGATCGGCACGCCGCCCAACCTCATTGTCTCGGGGTTTCGCAACGAGGCCGGCATGGGCCATTTCGGAATGTTCGATTTCGCCCCCATCGGGGCGGCCGTGGCGATTGCCGGGATCGCGTTCGTCGTCCTGATCGGCTGGTGGCTCGTGCCCGCGCGCAAACCCGCAGCGAGCGAGGAATTCGAGACCGGCCATTACATGACCGAGCTGCGGGTACCCGAGAAGAGCAAGGCGATCGGCCTGACCCTGCGTGGCTTCGAGCGCGGGATAGAAGAGAGCGACGCCCAGATCGTCGCCATGGTCCGCAACGAGGTGCGCCTGACCGCGCCACATGGCGGGCGGCGCATCGCCGCCGGGGATATCCTCGTGCTCGAGTCGGACGTCGACGCGCTGGCCAAGGCGCTCTCGGTCTATGACATCAAGCTCGAGGAAAGCGGATCCTCCACCCCCACGGAGGCAGAGCAGGCCCCCACCGAGGCCGAAAGCTCGGGCGAGGCGGACAAGCGGGCGGCAGAGAACGGGAAAGACGACAAGGACGAAAGCGACACGCGCGATGTGGACATCGTGCTGCGCGAACTGGCCATCCTGCCCGGCACGACCATCGTCGGACAATCGGCCAGCGACATTCGGCTGCGCACGCGCTACGGGCTCAACCTGCTGGCGGTGTCGCGCCACGGCCACCCGCCGCGGGCGCGGCTGCGCACGCTCAAGCTCAAGTCCGGCGATCTTCTGCTGATGCAGGGCCCGGCCGAGATGATGTCGGAATTCATCAACGATACCGGTTGCGTGCCGCTGGGCGCGCGCGAACTGCGCATTCCCGACAAGCGTATGGCCGTCGTCTCGGTCGCGATCATGCTTGGCGCCATCGCCGTCGCGACATTCGGCCTGCTGCCCGCGGCGGCGGCCTTCGCGCTCGGCATGCTGGCCTCGATGGTGCTGCGCACCGTGCCCCCGCGCGATGTCTATACCGCCATCGACTGGCCTGTGATCGTGTTGCTGGCCGCGCTCATTCCGGTGGCCGGCGGGATGCAGGGCACCGGCGCCGCGGCCCTGTTGGCCGAGTTCCTCGTCCTGACCGTCGCTCAGGGCAACGCCATCGCGGCCCTGGCCGTGATCATGGTCGTTACCATGATCCTCTCCAGCGTGTTGAACAACGCCGCCACCGCCGCCGTGCTGTGCCCCATCGCGCTCAGCATCGCCGCGACGCTGGACGTCAATGCCGACAGCTTCCTCATGGCCGTGGCGATCGGTGCATCCTGTGCCTTCCTCACTCCGATCGGGCACCAGAACAACACCCTGATCCTCGGCCTCGGCGGGTTCCGGTTCAGCGACTACTGGCGGCTGGGCCTGCCGCTCGAAGTGCTCGTGCTCGCGGTAAGCATTCCGCTCCTGCTGATCGTCTGGCCGCTGTGACTTCGTTCCGATGCGACACGCATTAACATTTTGCATGGTTAACGAATGGTTGATTCACCCGGCAGCCGGGCGGCAGCCGGGAGTCATACGCATATCACCCCCCGATTTTTCGTCGAAAACTCGTGTTAACCCTGGGGCGCAGAGCGTTAACCCATGTCAGGGGCTTGCCGCGCTCGGCAGCCTTGCCTGCCGCCACGCAACCCCCATCGGAAGCAACGCCACGACGAAACCGGCCAGCGTCAGAACCGTGTGACTGAGCCCCGCAACACCCCCCGCCGGTGACGCCACCATCAGACCCGCCAACAGCAGGAGCGCGCGAGACCCCAGCCCGAAAATCCCTTCGGGCAAGGGCCCGACAAAGCTCGCATAGCCCTGCAAGGCGGCCGAGATGAACCATACGCCAAGCAGCGCGCAGGCCAGCACCACCGCGACCTCCAGCGCCGGGCCTTGGCCGATAAGCGCTGGATTCAAAACGAAAAAGAAGGGGATGATATAGATCGTCCCGCCCAGCTTCATCGCCTCTATGCCGGTCCGCATCGCCCCCGCTCCGGCCATGGACGCGGCCGCGAATGCACCCAGCGCGACCGGCGGGGTGATGAAGCTGACCATGCCCCAGTAAAGGATGAACAGGTGCACCGCCAACTCGTTCAGACCGGCCTGCACCAGTGCGGGGGCCAACACCACGGCAAGGAAGATGTAACAGGCCGTCACCGTCATCCCCATGCCGAAGATGAACGCCGTCAACGCGCCCATGAGCAGCAGCATCGGAATGGAGTTTCCGGCCATATGCACCAGTTCATTGGCCAGGGGCCCGGTCAGCCCCGTCGCCTGAAACGCCCCCACGATCATCCCGATTCCCAGCAACACCGCCACCAGCTCCGACAGTGTCCGACCCACCGAAACGATGACATTGAGGAACCCCTCCCACGACATCCGGTCGCCCCGGTTGAACTGGTTCACGACCAGCAACAGGACCACGGCATAGAACGGCGCCGTCGTCTCCCAGCGATAGGCGACCATCAGGAAGATCAGCAGGGCGAAAACCGCCACGTAAAGCCAGCCCGAGCGCAGCGTCTCCCCCACGCGCGGCAGGTCGGCCCGCGCCATCCCGGTCAGCCCGCGGCGCGCCGAATAGGCGTCGATCTGCATGAAAAGACCAAAGAAATAGAGGATCGACGGGATCGCCGCGGCCAGCATGATCTCGACATAGGGGCGACTCAGCCATGACGCGATGACAAAGGCGGTGGCCCCCATGATCGGCGGCATCAGAACCCCCCCGGTCGAGGCGCAGGCCTCGGTCGCCGCCGCGTAACGCGGCGAGAAACCTGATTTCTTCATCGCCGGAATCGACACCGCCCCGGTGGTCAGCACGTTCGAGATGACCGACCCCGACATCGAGCCCATGAAGCCGCTGGCAAAGATCGAAACCTTCGCCGCACCGCCGCGATAGCCGCCCACCAGCGACAACGCGAGGTTGTTGAAGAACTTGCCCCCGCCGGTGAATTGCAGCACCGCACCGAACAGGATGAACCCGATGACTAGGTTGCCGAACGCCTTCATCGGAATACCGAACGACGCCTCGGACGAGATCATGAAATAGGGGATCACGTCGCGGAACGGCTGCGTGAATCCGTTCAACGGATCGGGCACGTGCCCGGCAAAGGTCGGGTAGAGCGAAAACACCAGCACGATCCCGAACAGGACCATCCCCCCGGCCCGCCGCGTGCCTTCGAGAATCAGCACGTAAAACAGCACCGACATCCAGATCGCGTAATCGGGTGGCGCGTATTCCCACCCGGAATCAAGGCTCTGGCCCGCCGTGGCCGTGAAGAACCCCGCCACCCCAAGCGCGATGACGGCCAGTGCCCAGTCATGGATTGGAACAACGGGGGATGGTGGCCCCCAGGCCCGGAAGGTGATGAATGTCAGGCTCAGGAACAGCCCTGCCAGAAGGTAGAGATACGTCCCCTCCAGAAAGGAATACCCCCCCAGCCGCAGGTTGAAGAGCTGATTGACCGCAAGCCCAATCGCCGCAAGCGTGCATACGATGATCATCCAGCGCGCAGGCCCGGTATAGGTCAGCCGCTCCGCCGCCTTTTCGGCCTCGATGGCCGCCGTGGCGCGGTCTTTCGTTTCTGCTTGTGCCGCCATCTCGATCACGCCCCTGCAACCCGGTCACGCCCGGGAAAACCAGTGAATCCGGCGGGCAGACCGCCCGCCGGAGGCTTCATGTCAGGGCTCAGAAGACGACAGCAAACCCGCCATCCTCCAATGCCTCGCGACGTTTGGTGGCCCAGGCCTCCTCCCAGTCATCAGGGTTCTCGGCCTCAAGCTCTTCCCACGCCGCCTTCAGCGCCGCCTGGCGGGCAACGAGCATGTCGTTGTGTTCCTGGTGCTCGTCGGTCCACACGCCGATTTCCTTGTAATAGCGGATCGCGCCGTCATGATACGGGGCCACCCACTGGAAATCCTGCTTGTCCAGCGCCCAGCCGCTGATCCCCGGCGCGTCGCCATCATAGTCATCGAAAAAGACATGCATGGCCTTGGTCATTTTATAGGTCAGGTCCTCATCCTGCGCCGCGTAGGTCATCAGCACCGGATAGGCATAGCCCGCGGTCGGCGCCCCGTCCGTTCCGTCGATCTCGGCACCAACCGTCGCCATCATCGGCGTAAAGAACGGGGCAATGGCCTGCATCCGCTCCAACGCCTCGGTGTCATCGGGGTCGATCGGCGGCCAGTAAACGCCGCGCGGCCCCGACGCCGCCTCATAGGCCATGCCCGAATTGGTCGAGGCAAAGGCCGCATCTGTGGTGCCGTCCATCATGCCTTTCCAGCTGTCGCCGAAACCGCCGAATTCGACCACTTCCACATCATCCCATGTCAGGCCACCATAGGCGAGATAGGCCTCGTTGTTGGTGTTGAGCGACGGTGCACCCTTCACAAGGCTCACCCGCATGCCCTCGAGGTCGGCATAGGTGAAGCCTTCGCAATCGGGCTTGCCGGCCTTTTCACAGGCTTCTGCTGCAACTGCCAGCGAGAGCCCCACCGCGCCGCCGTTATTGGCCGCCAGAACACGTACAGGCTGTGGCCCCCAGTTCTTGGCGCCGAACTGGAACACGCCCTCCTGCGCCATGAACGATCCGCCCACGCCGTTGGCCGAGAATTGAACCTTGCCCTGGCGGACAGGCTCGGTACGGGCAATGTCGTTCTTGCCGGGCAGAACCCGCAGGTTGACGCCCGCATCCTGAAGCGCCGCGCCGATCGCTACGGCCTGGTTGTAACCGGCCGATCCGGTGCCATAGGCGGTCCATGTGATCTGTCCGGGCAGCTCGACCTCCTGCGCCGCAATCGGAGCACCCATCAGGCAGAGCGCCATCGTCAATGAAAACTTGTGCATTTTTCTCCTCCCTGGTTGACCCTGCCCGCGCCCTTCGGACTCCGGCAAAGCTCCTCAAATGTCCGACGCACCGGGCAATCCTGTCAATCTTGGCGCGATCTTACGTGACGTGACAGGCATCAACGTCCAAAAATACGGGGAGAGGCCACGGTTTACGCCAATCACCAGGTTTTCCGGGCCCGCCGAAACAGCCCCCCCCAGCCGGGATTGCCCGATTCGCCTGCACCGAAGCACCGTGAAATCACGAGATTCAAATCAACGTGCATCTCGGCGCCGATATTCGTGCGACCACTTGGGGTTGGAGTCTGGTTGCTCTATGGTAGTCACAAGAGCAGGGCGAAATATGACAGCGAATCTCACCACGAAATTGTTGACCTGTTGCGCCCTCGGCCTCGGCGTTGCCCATGGCGCGCAGGCGCTCGACAAGGTGGAGTTGACCGTGTCCGGTCCGCAATCCGATGCGCTTGGCGATGCCCTGCGGTCAGCCTCGGTTCTGCGCGGTCTCGTGGACAATCCCGAAGCCACCGCCGACGACATCCTCGCTGCCGCACGCGGCGATTATGCCCGCCTGGTCGAGGTGCTCTATTCGGAAGGCTATTACTCGGTCGATGTAAGCATTCTGATCGACGGGCGCGAGGCCGCGCTGATCGACCCGTTTCGCGCGCCCGAACAGATCGGCAATGCAACGATCACAGTCGATCCCGGACGCTTGTTCCGATTTGGCGCGGTGCGGATCGAACCCTTGGCAGGCGAGCGCCCCCTGCCCGACCGCTTCCGCCCGGACGCACCAGCGCGCGCGCGCGTTGCGCGCGAGGCCACGCGCGAGGCGATCAACGACTGGCGCAATGCCGGCCATGCCAAGGCACGCATCACCGATCAACGCGTCCTGGCCCGTCATGACAGCGCGCGCCTGGATGTCGATGTAGACGTCGCGCCCGGCCCGCGCGTGCGCTTCGGCACTGTCACCGTCACTGGGCAAAGCGCTGTGCGCGACTCGCGGATACGGCGGATCGCGGGCCTGCCCCGAGGTGAGACCTATGACCCCGACGCTGTCGACAAGGCCGCCACCCGCCTGCGCAAGGTCGGAACCTTTTCCTCCGTGCAAGTGAACGAGGCCGAAACCGTCACCTCCGATGGCGCCCTCGACATGGAAATCGCGGTGGTCGATCGCCGCCCGCGGCGGATCGGCGGCGGGTTGGAATATTCGAGCTTCGACGGCTTGACGCTGTCGGGCTACTGGCTGCATCGCAACCTTCTGGGCGGGGCCGAGCAGTTTCGCGTCGACAGTGAAATCGCCCAGATCGGCGGCACCGGCCAGGGCACCGACTATTCGCTCTCCTTTCGTTTCGAACGCCCTGCCGTTTATGGGCCCGACACGCTCTTCTTCGCCGAGGCCGGGTTCATCTACAGCGACGAGCCGCGCTTTCTTGAAGAAAAGTTCCGCTTTACCACCGGGGTCTCGCGCGAGTTCAGTGAGCGGCTTTCGGGTGATCTGGGCATCGGTTACGAATATGCCCGCATCACCGATCGCTATGCCCGCATATTCACTCAGCGTGAAATGCAACTGCTGAGCCTGCCGCTCTCGCTGACCTATGACAATCGCGACGATCCGCTCGATGCATCGCGCGGAATCTATGCCCGGGCCGAACTGACGCCGTTCTACGAGACCTTCGATGCACAGACGGGCGGGCAAGCCACGCTCGACCTGCGCTCCTATCGCGCGTTGGGCGAAACCGGCGGAACGGTTCTGGCCGGGCGCTTGCAGCTTGGCGCACTGGTCGGGCCGGAAGCCCGCGCCGCGCCGCCTGATTTCCTGTTCTACTCCGGCGGTGCGGGCACGGTGCGCGGCCAGCCCTACAAATCGCTCAACGCCGATTATGGCGGGGTCGAACTTGGCGGGCGCAGCTTTGCGGGCCTCTCGGGCGAGTTGCGCTTTCCCGTCGGCGACCGGATCGGCCTTGCCGCCTTTGCCGATGCGGGCTTCATCAGCGGCGGGTTCTTCGAAGAAGGCGACTGGCATGCCGGGGCCGGGCTGGGGGTGCGTTACAAGACACCGGTCGGGCCGATCCGGGTCGACCTTGCCGGTCCTGTCGCTGGCGACACCGGCAACGGGGTGCAACTCTACATCGGGATCGGGCAGGCGTTCTGATGCGATTTCTGGCGATATGTCTGGCCCTTCTTGTCCCGCTCGGCGCCCTCGCTCAAGACAGCGAAAGCGACCGTGGTTTCATTCAGGGCCTGCTGGAAGACGCGCTTTCCGCACCGGGGCGAGATGTCCGCATGGAAGGCTTCGCCGGGGCGCTGAGTTCGCGCGCCACGATCGAGAAAATCATCGTCACCGACCCCGACGGCGTCTGGCTCACCGCCTCCGATCTGGTGCTGGTCTGGAACCGCTCTGCCCTGTTGCGCGGCCGGATCGCCATTGAAGAGATCACAATCGGCCAGATCGAGTTGTCCCGGCCGCCTTTGCCCGCCGGGGACACCATGCCGAGCCCCGAGGCGGGCGGCGACTTTTCTCTGCCTGATCTGCCGGTCTCGGTCGATATCGCCGAACTGGCAATAAACCGGGCCGAGCTTGGCGCGGCATTTCTCGGGCAGGACGCCGCGTTGTCCCTCAACGGCAAGGCGTCGCTTGCAGGCGGGGCGGGCGAGGCGTCGCTCGACGTCGAAAGGCTTGATCGCCCGGGGCAGTTCACCCTTGAGGGCGCGTTCGACAATACCACCCGCGACCTGCGCATCGACCTTGCCCTCGCCGAGCCCGAGAACGGTCTTGCCGCCAATCTGCTGGGCTTGCCCGGGCAGCCGTCGATTGCCATGGAGTTGCAAGGCGACGACCCGATCAGCGATTTCACCGCGCGCATGCGACTGGCCAGTGACGAACAGGACCGCATGACCGGCACCGTCACCCTGATCACTGATGAGGACGGCGCAACAGGGTTCGAGGCGGCGCTTGACGGCGATCTGGCCCCGCTTCTTTTGCCGGAGTTCGCCGCGTTTCTGGGCGATCAGGTCACGCTCGACGCGCGCGGGGAACGCGGTGCCGATGGCGGCTTTCTGCTCGATCGGCTCGACATCGACACGGCGGCGATGCGGATCACCGGCGCCGCCGAAATCGCGGCCGATGGCTGGCCGCGCAAACTGACGCTCGATGCCGCGATCACCCCGCCCGAGGGCGACCGCGTGACCCTTCCCCTGCCAGGCCCGCGCACAACCGTCCGGGCGGCAAATCTCGCGGCGCGCTTTGATTCCGCATCGGGCGATGAATGGCGGATCGACGGCACCGCAACCGGGATCGAACAGGAGGGGGTGCGAATCGAATCGGCCGAACTCGGCGGCTCGGGGCGCATCCTGCGCGCGGCGCAAAGCGTTTCTGGCGCGCTCTTGTTCGAGGCCGACGGCCTGTCCGCGCCAGAAGATCCCGACCTGGCGCGCGCCCTGGGCGAGGCATTGCGCGGCGGGGTCGATTTCGGCTGGTCGGCGGACGCGCCGCTGCGGCTGCGCAACCTGTCGCTCCGGGGAGCCGATTTCGGCATGGACGGCACCGTCACGGTCAGTGCGCCCGGCGACATCGGCACTTTGACCGTCGTGCCCGATCTGCGACTCGACGCTGACGACCTTGCCCGTTTTGCCGGGCTGGCCGGGATCGAGATTGGCGGACGCGCCGATCTCGCCATCACCGGCCAGGTCGAACCGTTGACCGGGCGCGTGGCACTTCGCTTCGATGGCAATACCGGCGACCTCTCGACCGGAATCACCCAACTCGACCCACTGCTCGCCGGTCAGGGCCAGCTCACCTTCGGACTTGACCGCGACGAGGCCGGGCTGCGCGCCAATCCGATCCGGCTCCGCACGGATCACGCGCGCATCGACGCCGAGGCCAACCTTGCCAGCGGCAAGAGCACGGCGCGTCTCACCGCCCGCATTCCACAACTCGGCCGCGCCCTGCCCGGGCTCGACGGTGCGGCAGACCTGACCGCAACGGCCGAGCAACAGGGCGAGGTCTGGACCCTGAGCGCCGACAGCACCCTGCCCGGTGACGCTGAGATGACATATCGTGGCACCATCACCGGCGACGGGGTCGAACGTCTGTCGGCCGATGGCACCTTCTCGGCCGAGATCGGACGGCTGGCCGCGTTTTCCACTATCGCCAATCGCCCTCTGGCCGGATCGTTGAACCTCACCGCCAAAGGCAATGCCGATCTCCTCGCGCAAAGCTTCGATCTCGACGCAAGCGGCCAGACCCGCGCGCTTGATGTGGGTCTCCCCGCGCTGACCCCGCTTCTGCGCGGGGCAACCCGGTTCGACATTGCCGCCGTCCGCGATGAGAATGGTCATCTGACCCTTGACAAGCTCGATCTCGACGCTCCCACACTTGATGCCTCGGTCAGCGGCGAACTGGGCGCCGAGGATGGTCGGTTCGATTATCGCCTTTCCCTCGCCGATCTCGGGCAGATCGTTCCCGAGCTGCCCGGCGCCGCGCAGCTTTCTGGCAGCGCCACCAAGGCTGACACGCGCTGGCGGATAGATACGCAGGGCCAGGGGCCGGGCGGCATCACGCTCGCACTCGACGGTACGGTGGCCGAGGACGGCACCCGCGCCGATCTGGGCGTGACCGGAACGGTGCCGCTGGCGCTGGCCAATGCGCGGCTTTCGGGACAGGCGCTTTCGGGATTGGCCCGACTGGACCTGAGACTCGACGGGCCGCTGGCCCTCGACTCGCTTGCGGGGCGCATCAGCGTCGATGATGCAAGGCTGTCGCTTCCCGCGCGGGCCATCGCGCTTGAACGTTTGCGCGGGCAGGTCGACCTTTCTGGCGGGGCGGCACAGGTCGCCCTCGACGCCGATGTCTCGACCGGGGGGCAGGTCCGGCTGCGCGGTCCGGTCACGCTCTCGCCACCCTTCCAGGCCGAGCTGGACGTGGACCTCGTGGATATGACCCTGCGCGACCCATCGCTGTTCGAGATGGTGCTCGACGGTGCGTTGTCGCTCGACGGGCCATTGACAGGCGGGGCGCGGATCGGCGGGCAGATAGACCTGCGCCACACCGAGTTGCGCATCCCGGATCTGGGCCCGTCCTACTCTCCGCTCGACGGTTTGCGCCATTTCCGACCGCCCGGCAGGGTCCAGCGCACCCTGAGCTATGCCGGGATGGACCAGAGCAGCGATGACTCCGGCACCGCCATGGCCGATTTCCCCCTCGACATCGTGATCTCGGCTCCCAATCGCCTCTTCGTGCGCGGGCGCGGGCTCGATGCCGAACTGGGCGGCAGCCTGCGCCTCACGGGCTCGACCAGTGACATCGTGCCGAGCGGCCAGTTCGACCTGATCCGCGGGCGGCTCTCCCTCCTGGGCCAGCGGCTCAACCTGACCGAGGGCAGCCTTACCATGCGCGGCAGCTTCGATCCGGTAATTGCCTTCGCCGCGACCTCGCAGGTCGAGGAATTCGCCGTTTCCCTGCGTCTCGACGGGCTGGCCTCGGCGCCCGACCTGGCCGTGACATCGGTGCCGGACCTGCCACAGGAAGAGGCGCTGTCGCTGTTTCTCTTCGGGCGCGACGTGACGCGGATTTCTGCCTTTCAGGCCGTGCAACTGGCCGCCGCGATCCGCACCCTGTCGGGGCAGGGCGGGACCGGCCTCACCGACGGGCTGCGCCGATCGCTGGGCGTGGACGATCTCGATATCGGCATGGATGACGACGGCACCACGCAGGCCCGCGTGGGCAAATACATCTCCGAGAACATCTATACCGACGTCACCGTCAAGGGCGACGGTACGAGCCAGATCAACCTCAACCTCGAAGTCAACCGCCGCACCACGGTCCGCGGCCGCCTTGGCAGCGACGGCAACAGCGGGATCGGCGTGTTCTTCGAACGCGACTACTGATCGCGGGATCGCCCGCTAGCGAACCGGCGCCCCTGATGTCAGCCCCTGCACCGAGGCGACAAGCGCCTGGCGGTCGATGCGGAAATGGCGATAAAGATCACCGATCATCCCCGTCTGGCCGAAATGTTCGACCCCGTGCGGGATCGTCCGGTGCCCGGCCACCGCGCCCAGCCAGCCCAGCGTCGCCGGGTGCCCGTCGATCACCGTCACCAGCGCGCAGTCGCGCGGCAGCGCGCCCAGCAACCGCTCGACATGGGCCGTTGCACCGCTATTTCCACGCGCGCGTTCGCGTTGCGCCGCCGTCCAGCCTGCGTTGAGCCGGTCGGCTGACGTGACCGCCAGAACACCCACATCCCGCCGCGCGCCACCAATCATGCCGGCGGCGGCAATCGCCTCGTCGGCCACGGCGCCCTGGTAGGCGATCACCACCTCGCAATTCGGCCCCGGCGGGCGCAGCCAATAGGCCCCGTCGATCGCCCCCTGCCGGAACGCATCGTCATGCCGCTTGCCCGGCTGTTCCAGCGGTTTCGTGGTCAGCCGCAGATAGACCGCCCCCCCCGTCTCGTCACGCAGCCATGTGCGTTCGTCCGGGTCACCCTCACCGTCACGTTGCAGGTAGTCGAAGGCCCATTCCATGATTACTTCCAGCTCGTCGGCAAAGGCAGGCTCGAAACTCGCCAGCCCGTCCTGCGCCATGCCGGTGAGCGGTGTGCCCACCGATTGATGCGCACCCCCCTCGGGCGCCAATGTCACGCCCGAAGGCGTCCCCGCGATGATGAAGCGCGCGTCCTGGTAACTGGCATAGTTGAGCGCATCGAGCCCGCGATGCACGAACGGGTCATAGACCGTACCGATCGGAATCAGCCGCTTGCCGAACAGGCTGTGCGACAGTCCCGCCGCGCCCAGCAGCAGGAACAGGTTCATCTCGGCAATGCCCAGTTCGACATGCTGGCCCTTGGGCGTGAACTCCCATTTCGCGGTCGAGGGGATGCGATGCTCGATAAAGGCGTCGGGTCGGGACGTGCGGGCGAAAAGCTTGCGCCGGTTGACCCACGGCCCGAGCGAGGTGGTGCCCGTCACATCCGGCGAGGTGGTGACGATCCGGTCGGCCAGCGCGCTGTCGCCCTTGGCCAATTCGTCAAGGATCTTGCCAAAGGCCATCTGGGTCGAGATTTCACGGTCACTGGCGACCGAAAGCGCGGGCGAAGGCAGCTTGTCATCCGAATACCGCCGCACGCCCCTGGCAAAGAACGGCACCCGGCCCAGGAAGTCGCGCAGCCCATCCGCATCGGCGACGCCGGCGAAACGCTCCCATTCCTGCCCCTCGGGGATATCCATATGCCGCTGCCATTCGGCCATCTGCGCCTTGGTCATCAGCCCGCCGTGATTGTCCTTGTGTCCGGCGATGGGCGTGCCCCAACCCTTGATCGTGTAGGCGAGAAAACAGGTCGGGCGATCATGGTCGATGTCGGCAAAGACATCCGCCATGGTCTGCACGCAATTGCCGCCGAGATTCTCCATCAACGCTGCCAGCTCGGCATCGGAGCGCCGGTCTATCAGGGCCGTCACGTCACCCTGGTCACCCAGGTCATCCATCAACCGCTTCCGCCAGACCGCGCCGCCCTGAAAGGTCAACGCCGAATACTCCGCGTTGGGACAGGCGTCGATCCATGCGCACAGGGCCTCACCGCCCGGTTCACCGAAGGCCGCACGCTGCAGCGCGCCGTATTTCACCCGCACCACGTCCCATCCGAAGGCGTCGAAGATCTTCTCGACCCGCTCGAACAGCCCCTCGCGCACGATCCCGTCCAGCGACTGGCGGTTATAGTCGATGATCCACCAACAATTGCGCAGGTCGTTCTTCCAGCCTTCCTGCAACGCCTCGTAGATATTGCCCTCATCCAGCTCGGCATCGCCCACCAGCGCCACCATTCGGCCCAGCGGCAGGTCGGCGCCCCAGTCCTTGGCGGCGATGTAATCCTGCACCAGCGACGCGAAAGAGGTGATCGCCACGCCAAGGCCCACCGAACCGGTCGAGAAATCCACGTCATCCACATCCTTGGTGCGGCTGGGATAGCTTTGCACCCCGCCAAATCCGCGAAAAGCCTCCATCCGGTCGCGGTCGAGATGACCCATCAGGTATTGCATCGCGTGAAAGACCGGCCCGGCATGGGGCTTGACCGCCACGCGATCCTCGGGGCGCAGCGCCGAGAAATAGAGCGCCGTCATGATCGACACCATCGAGGCTGAAGACGCCTGATGCCCGCCCACCTTGATCCCGTCGGGATTGGGGCGAACGTGGTTGGCGTGGTGGATCATCCAGTGCGATAACCACAAGAGCCGCTGCTCGACGGTCTTGAGATGCGCGGAATCGGTATCTGTCATGGCGTGTCCCATCGCATGGCGTGTTACGTATTCCCGAACGGCAGGGGCGCAATCCGCGTGGGCACGGCGCCCGCCTCCAGCATGGTCACGAGACCCTCGGCATTGTCCAGCAGATCGGCGTGCACCAGCCCCACCCCGATGGTCCGGTCAAGCCGCCGGGAAAAGGCGAACTCGCACACCCGGCCGACCACCGCGTCTCCCACCGCAAGCGGCACCGGGTGGCCCGGCGGCGTCGGGCGCCCATCAAGGACAAGGCCCACGCGCCTGCGCGCCGGTCCCTCGGCCGCCACCCGTTCCAGCGCGGCACGACCGACGAAATCATGTCCCGCCTCAAGATCGACCATCGCCCCCAGCCCCATCTCGAACGGGTTCGCCCGCGCGCCTTGCCAGCGCATGTCGGCCCCGTAGGAAATCAACCCGCTCTCCAAGCGCTCGATGTCATTCGGCGCACCCGGCCCGATCCCGAACGGCGCGCCTGCCTCGGCAACCATGGACCAGAGGTCGCTGCCCCGCGCACCGTCCATCAGATAAAGTTCGAACCCGCCCTGCTTTGACCAGCCCGAGCGCGCAAGTATCAGCGGAATGCCAGCAAGCGTGGTCTCTTCGAATGCGAAGTGGCGCATGGTGCGCACGCGTTCGCCAAAAAGCACCGCCGCCACGTCCACCGCCTTCGGCCCCTGGATCGCAAGAGGGGACACATCGGGCTCATCCACCTGAACGTTCCAGCCCCGCTCACGCCCGATCGCTGCCGCCCAGAGGTGAATGTCACTGTCGGCCACCGAAAGCCAATACCGGTCCTCGGCGAGTTTCAAGAGCACCGGATCGTTGATCAGCCACCCGTCGTGATCGCAAAGCGGCACGTAGCGCCCCTGCCCGACTCGCGTCTTGGTCAGGACGCGGGGGGTAAGGTATTGCGTCAGCCGCCCGGCATCCGGGCCGGTCAGTTCCACCTGCCGCTGCGCTGCCACGTCCCACATCGCCACACCGTTCAGGAGCCGGTCATACTCGGCATCGGGATCGCCGAAATGTCCCGGGATCAGCATGTGGTTATAGACCGAGAACCCCTGCACCCCGCTTTGAACGGTGGCATCGAAGAACGCGGATTTGCGCAGGTTCGGGCCGATGGAAATCTGGAAGGACATCAAGGCACTTTCGGTTGCATTGTTTCAGGCGGACTGTCTGAGCGCGGGTTGGCGCAAGGCCCCGTCCAGATCGTCGATGATATCGGCCAAATCCTCAAGCCCGACCGACAACCGGATCAGCCCGTCACCGATCCCGTGTTCGGCACGCTCCTCGGGGGTATAGGTCGAATGGGTCATCGAGGCGGGATGCTGGATCAGCGTTTCGGCATCACCCAGCGACACTGCGCGCGCGATCATCCGCAGCCCGTTCATCATCGCGCGCCCGGCCTCCAGCCCACCCTTGAGCTCAAAGGCGATCATCGCGCCGGGCAGGGCCATCTGGCGGCTCGCCAGCGCGTGCTGGCCGAAGCTTTTCAGCCCCGGAAATTGCACGCTGGCCACCGCGGGATGCGACTCAAGCCATTCGGCCACCGTCTGCGCGCTGGCACAATGCCGCTCCATCCGCAAACTGAGCGTCTTGAGCCCACGCATGACAAGCATCGCGTTGAAGGGCGCCATCACCGCGCCGGTCATGTCCTTCATGCCAAAAAGGCGAATCTCGCCGATCACCTCGGCCCGTCCGACCACGACCCCGGCCACAAGATCGCCATGCCCGCCCAGGTATTTGGTCGCCGAATGCACCACCAGATCGGCGCCCAGCGTGATTGGCCGGGTCAGGTAGGGCGTCGCATAGGTATTATCGACGATGACCTGCGCCCCGCCCGCATGGGCGATCTCGGCCACCGCCGCAATATCCACCAGCCGCATGTTGGGATTGGCGGGCGTCTCGAAATAGACCACGCGGGTCTTGTCGCTCATCGCCGCCTTCAGGGTCTCGGGCTCGGTCATGTCCACATGGGTCACGGTGATGCCGAACTTGTGCAACCCGTGATGCAGGAAGGCAAAGGTGCATCCGTAAAGCGTGCGGTCCACGATCACCTCGTCGCCCGGCGCCAGCAGCGTCCAGAGCGTTGCCGTGATCGCGCCCATGCCCGAAGCGAGTGCCAGCCCCGCCTCGGCCCCTTCGAGCGCGGCCATGCGCCGCTCCAGCAGGTCGAGCGTGGGGTTCGAGACGCGCGAATAGACATGGCCGGGCCGCTCGCCCGCGAACATCTCGCCGCCCGCCTCGGCGGTCTCGAAGGCAAAGGTCGAGGTCAGGTGCAGGGGCGGTGTCAGCGCGCCCTCATGCTCCATCGGGTCATGGCCAAGGTGAATGGCGCGGGTGGCAAAGCCTGGTATGCGGGTCATATGAGAATCTCCTTTTTTGACAGGATATCGCCAGATGACAACGCAGTTATTGCCATTTTTACCCATTCATTGATAAATATTGGCATATGATGCCAAGAAGGCCGAACATGGACAACAAGGACCGCCAGATTATCCGCGCCCTGCAACGCGACGGGCGCATGTCAAACCAGGATCTCGCCGCGGCGGTCAACCTTTCGCCCTCGCCCTGCCTGCGCCGGGTGCGCAACCTTGAAAGATCCGGCGTGATCGAAGGCTACAGCGCGCGGGTGAACGCCCGGGCTTATGGTCTCGCGATCACCGCCTTCGTGCATATCCGGCTTGAGCGGCATGACGAGGAAACGGTGCAGAATTTCGAGCGCCGGGTTCAGGGCATGGAAGAGGTTCTCGAATGCCACGTGATGACCGGACAGACCGATTACCAGTTGCGCGTCGTGGTCGAATCGCTGGATGCCTATGAACGCTTCATCCGAAGTCGCTTGCAGCGCCTGGGCGGAATCGGGTCGATCGACACCAGCTTTGCCTATGGCACGATCAAGGACAGCACGGTGTTTCCCGCAGGCTGATACTCTGCACCCGGGCTTTCAAAGCGCGGGATTATCGGCGATATACCGGCCAGACAAATGGACACCCGATCATGCCGGACGACAGACCAGACCTCAGGGACCGCATTCGTTTTGCCGTCATCCGCGGCACGCTGTGGATACTGCGATGCCTGCCCTATCGCTGGCGCGTGCCCGTCGCGGGCTGGATCGTGTCGCGCATCGTCGCGCCGCTGGTCGGCTGGCGCAAACGGATCCGCGCCAATCTCGCCCGCGTGCGCCCCGATCTGCCCCGGCGCGAGGTCGAACGCCTCACCCGTGCCGTGCCGGACAATTTCGGGCGCACCCTTGCCGAGCTTTTTTCGCCCGACGACTTCGTGCCCATCGCCCGCGCCACCCCGTTCGAAGGCCCCGGCCTCGCCGCGCTCGACGCCGCCCGTGCCGAGGGCCGCCCCGCGATCCTCGTCTCGGGGCATTTCGGCAATTACGACGTGATCCGCGCGGGCGTGATCCATCGCGGCTTCTCCGTGGGCGGCATCTATCGCCCGATGAACATCCGCCAGTTCAACGAGATCTATGTCGAAACCATCTCGAAGATCGGTACGCCGCTTTTCTCGCGCGGCCGTCGCGGCATGGCCGAGATGATGCGCTTTCTCAAGGGCGGTGGCACCCTCGCCGTGCTGATCGACCAGCGCCTGCCCAATGGCGAGCCGCTCGATTTCTTCGGTCAACCCGCCTACACCGCGCTCTCGTTCGCCGAACTGGCGCTGAAATATGACGCGGTCCTGATCCCCTGCTATGGCATACGCCAGCCCGACGGCCTGTCGTTCCGCGGCGTGTTCGAGGCCCCGGTGCCGCATACCACCCCAGAAGAGATGACCCAGGCCCTGAACGATTCGCTCGAAGCGCAGGTGCGCGCGCATATGGGCCAGTGGCTGTGGTTCCACAACCGCTGGAAAGACATCAGGAAACCCGCCAAGGCCAGGGAGGCATGACATGAAGATCGCAAATCGCGAGATCGGCCCCGATCACCCGCCCCTCGTCATCGCCGAGATCGGCATCAACCACGGCGGCGACCTGGAGGTTGCGAAAGAGATGGTGCGCCACGCCGCCGCCGCGGGCTGTGAAATGATCAAGCACCAGACCCATATCGTCGAGGACGAGATGACCGACGAGGCCAAGCAGATCTTCCCGCCCAACGCGGATGTCTCGATCTGGCACGTGATGGAGCAATGCGCCCTCTCGCGCGACGACGAGGCCGAGCTGAAGCGATACACCGAAGCACTGAGCATGATCTGGATCTCCACGCCGTTTTCGCGCGCGGCCTGCGATTTCCTCGACTCGCTCGACGTGCCCGCCTACAAGATCGGTTCTGGCGAAGCCGACAACCTGCCCCTGATCCGCCACATCGCCCGCAAGGGCAAGCCGGTGATCCTCTCGACGGGGATGCAAACCATCGAAACCATGCGCGCCAGCGTGACCATCCTCGAAGAGGCCGGGCTGGACTATGCCCTTCTCGAATGCACCAACCTCTACCCCTCGCCGCCCGAAATCGTCTCGCTCAGGGGCGTGACCGAGCTGCGCAATGCGTTCCCGAATGCCGTCGTGGGCTTTTCCGATCACTCGATCGGCCCG